>CAZKBC010000017.1:0-12978 GCA_964551265.1 uncultured Muribaculaceae bacterium
TTTTTCTAAAATTTGAGAATTTAATTGAGATCCACCATTTGTATCAAAAGTAATTGTTAAATTGTTACTTCTACCAAATAACAAATATAAAACTACTAAAGTACAAACTAGTAGTATTCCTATAATAATTGATAATGTTTTTTTGTTTAAAGTTTTTTCTTTAGGTTCTCTTTTTTCTCTTCTTCTTTTCATTAGTTCCCCTTTCATATTAGGCATATATTAAATTAAATATAGGTATATATATTTAATAAAAAAATAATTTAAGAAACGGTATTTATGATATAAGATTTGTTAAGCAAATTATAACACAAAAAAAAATATAAAAAAAGTGTTTTTTAAAAAAAATAACAATTGGCGTCCTTGATTGGAATCGAACCAACGACCTACCCCTTAGGAGGGGGTTGCTCTATCCTACTGAGCTACAAGGACAATTAATTAAAACACATTAAAAATATTATTTTAATGTGCTAAATAGTATTATAAATGATGGTATTACTTTAGATAGTACTTTAACGTTTAGTAATGTATTTGCTTTCTTAACTGATTCTATTGTTCCTATTAATTTGTCTATTGACGCTACTAATAAAGACTCTTTATATTTAGGTATTGTATTCATTACAGGAAACATATGTTTAACAATAATATCTTTTTCTATATCATTTAATTTAAAATGTTTAATTGAGTTTTCTAATGCTATTTGATTATGTGAGAAAGCTAATTTTATAGAATCTTTACTTATACTTTTACCATTTGTATTAGATAAGAAAAAATCATGTAATAGTCCACCTCTAGCTACACTTACATAATCTAAATTATATTTTTTTGCTAATATATAAGAATAATAAGATACTTTAATAGAATGATCTAACTTATTTAAACCATGATGTATAGTACTTTGTGTTTTTATAAAATATTCATTATTTAATATTGAATCTACTATATTAATAAAATCTGTATCATTATAAATGTATTCCATTTTTTCACTCTTTTCTTTTAAAAATCTACATTAAATAGTAGCACTTTTACCTACTAATGTCTATCTTTTTCTATAATTACTGAAGATGTAATGTCAAACTGTAAAGCGTTAAATATTTCTTCTAATTCTTTAAATTTTAAATCATTAATAATATCTATTATATTATCTATAGGATATCCGTGATCTATAATAGAATTTAATATGTAATCATTAATATCTTTATGAGATTCAAAGGTATAAATAATATTACTTATTTCTTTTTTCTTTAATCTTTCAAAGAACTCTTCTGTAATAGTTAATTTTTTTAACTTATTACTTATATCTTCAATTAATTCATTAGGCATATTAGTTTCTGACATTATAAATACTAATGAGAAATCATCTAATACATAAAACATTAATCCAAGAGGCGCTAGTACTTTATGTTCTTTTAACTTATCTAAATAGAAATCTGATATCTTATTAAAGTTTTGATAGATAATAGAACTTAAATAATACTCCATTTTTAGTTTATCTATTTTAAATGGATGAATTAATTTAATACCAAATGATACTAAGGGAATATTAACTTCCATATTTAGTATTTCTTGTTTTTTTAATATTTCTTTATTTTCAATATATTCTTTTAATATATATTTTTTATTTATTAGTTCTTTTTTAGATTGATTATTCTTAATAATATTTATAGTTTCATCTATATCAATATTACCAGATATTACTATAGACATATTATTAGGTGAATAAAATGTATAATAACAATCATCTAACATTTCTTTAGTTATTTGTTTAATATCTAAAACAGTACCACCTACATCAAATCTTATTGGATGTTTAGTTACTAAATTAAATCTATTTACTTCATGCATCTTATTATATGGATCATCCATATACATATTTAGTTCTTGTTCTATAATCCCCTTTTCTTTTTCTACATTCTCATAAGTAAAATAAGGCTTTTGAACAAAGTCTATTAAATAATTTAAATTATTAGTGTATTCTTCTTTTCCATTTATAATATAGTTAGTAGTAAAGTATGAAGTATAAGCATTACTATATGTTCCTGTTTTAGAAAAATATTCCATAGAAGAACCTTTTTCCGATTCAAATAATTTATGTTCTAAAAAGTGAGCTATACCATTAGGATATTCTTTAAACTCTATATCTCCTTCATATTTAAAACTATTATATATACTTCCAAACTTAGTAAAGAAAGATACTTCATATTCATTAGTTTTAGTTGTTGGATATAAATATACATTTAACCCATTATCTAATGTTTCATGATAAATATATTCATTTAATTTATTAATCTCTATCTTATTCATCTTTTACTCCATATAGTAATATTGTATCTATATATATTTTATTACTAAATTCTCTTATTTCTTCTATAGTAACTTTATTTATATCATCTATTATTTTATTAATGTCTAATTCATAATATTTATTTATTTCGTTATTGTAATAAAAATTAGATAATGAATTCATTGAATATTCTATATTTTTAATAGAAGAAATATATGTTTTCTTAGCGGTCATTAACTCTTCATTAGAAGATGATTTCATAGATTCTAATAATTCTTTTATTAGATTAATAGTTAAATTATAATTCTTACCATCTATTCCTGATTCAATAATTAATAAAGGTTTTATTAATAAGGAAGCACTAGAATAATACGCTAGTGAGTGTTTCTCTCTAACTTCTAAGAATAGTTTTGATGAAGGACCAGATCCTAATATATATCTATATAGGTTTACTAATATAGTTTCTTTTTCTTCATTAAAATTTAATACTCTAAGTCCTATTTCTAATTTAGATTGATTTAAACTTTTTTCTTCGATATATATTTCTTTTTCTTTAGGTATATCTTTATATATAGGAGCTTCTAATTTTTCATATCTATTTTGATTATTAAATAGATTTAAAAAATAGTTTTCATATTTAGATTGATCAACATCTCCTACTACTACTATATCTATTTGACTATTATTCATTATGTTTTTATATAATTCTTTTAATTTATCTATAGTAATATCTTCTAAGTCTTCTAAATACCCATAAGAAGGATAAGATAATAAGTTATCTGGTTCCATATTAATGAGTAGTTGTTGCTTAGCATATTCTCTTTTATTATTCTTAACAGATAATATTTCTCTATTAATAAATGTTTTAATATCATTAAAATAATCTATATTATCTAAGTTAGGATTAAAGATAATATCTTTTATTAATTTAATTACTTCTTCTTCTATATTACTATTTGAGTAATTAGGATGTATAAAATTTATATCTATAGAGTCATTTCTATATTTACTAGATTCTAATGTATATCTAGTATTTAGTCTTAAATTATATAAATCTTCTTTCTTTTCTATTAAAGATTTATAGTTATAAGTTTTAGTACTATAAGTCATTAACCCAAATAAAAAAGGAATAATTGTTAATTCTTCTTTTTTAGCTATATTTCTAAAATTAATACTTATATTTATTGATTTAAATATATCTTTTTTTATAGTATGTAATACTATATTATTTATTTCTTTTCTATCTATAAATTTATTCATTATTTCTCCTATAGTTTTAGAGTTGAATTAAGCGCTAGAGTAATCATCATATTTAATGATTTTTCTCTTTCTTCAGGTGTTAGATTTAGATTATGATTTATAGAGTCAGATACAGTTATTATAGCGGATGCATGTTTATTTAGTAATCTTGCATTAGAAAATAATGCATATGTTTCCATCTCTACACCTAAACAATCATATTTGTCTATTAAATAACTATTATTAGTTTCTTTATAAAATACATCACTACAATGAATGTTTCCTCTTAGTATATTTATATTATTTTCTTTAGCCGTTTCCCCTATTATATCTGTTAAGTACTTAGATGAATTAACTATGTCTAAATCATTATTATCTAAAATTTTAGCATAACTTGATTCACTACAACTATTATCTACTAATATTACATCTAGTAAGTTTAATTCTTTATAAGCTCCACATGTTCCAATTCTAATAATATAATCAACATCATAAAACTTATATAGTTCATATGAATAAATACCCATACTAGGGTTACCCATTCCTGAACCTATTACAGTAATCTTTTTATCTTTATAATAGCCAGTATATCCTAACATATTTCTTACATCATTTATTTCTTTTGAGTTTGTTAAGTAATTATCCGCTATATATTTAGCTCTTAGTGGATCTCCTGGCATTAATACTATATTTGATACATCTTCTTTATTAAATTCTAAATGTGGTGTCATATAACCTCCATAATTTATATACTATATATATTAACATTTTTAGTAGTAATAAAAAAGGATACATTAAATGTTTGACATTATTTATCAAACATTATCTTGTATACTTCCTTATATTCTTTTACTAGATGATATTTAATTTTTTCTTTTAAGTAATCAGGTAATTCATTTAAATCTCTTTCATTGTTAAATGGTATTATTATCTCTTTTATACCACTTCTATTAGCTCCTAGACTCTTTTCTTTAAGTCCTCCAATTGGAAGCACATTACCTCTTAAAGTAATCTCTCCTGTCATTGCTATATCTTTATTAATTGGAGTATTAGTAAATGCACTTATAAGAGCGGTTGTAAGAGTTATACCAGCACTAGGTCCTTCTTTTGGAATAGCGCCTTCTGGAATATGTATATGTATATCACTATTTTGTAATAGTTTATAATCTATTTTAAAATCTTTATAGTGACTCTTTATATAACTAAGTGCTATTTGAGCAGATTCTTTCATGATATCACCTAAAGAACCCGTTAATAATAGACTTCCTTTACCTTCATAATAAGTTATTTCTATTGGTAATATATCTCCACCAAAATCAGTATATGCTAGTCCTACTGCAACACCTACTTCTTTTTTAGAATCTTTTTCTCCAAAGAAATACTTTTTCTTACCTAAGTACCCTTCTACTTTATTGCTTGTAATTATACTAATATTATCTTTATTCTTTTCTAATATTTCAGTAGCTATTTTTCTAAGAATTGTAGCTAGATTTCTTTCTAACTCTCTAACTCCTGCTTCTCTAGTATAATTTCTAATAATAGTAAGTATTGCTTTACTATCAAAAGATATCTTATCAGATAAACCATGTTCATCTAATTCTCTTAATATTAAATGTTTCTTAGCAATATCTAATTTTTCAAATTCTGTATACCCAGATAAATTAATAATTTCTAATCTATCTCTTAAAGGTTCTGGTATTCTAAATAAATCATTAGCAGTTAATATAAATAATACATTAGATAAATCATATTCTTCATCTAAATAATTATCATAGAAGTATTTATTTTGTTCTTTATCTAATACTTCAAGTAATGCACTAGCGGGGTCTCCTCTATAATCTTTAGTCATCTTATCTATTTCATCGATTAAAAATACTGGATTAGAAGTCTTTGCTTTTTTCATAGCTCCAATTATTCTACCAGGACTAGATCCTATATAAGTTCTTCTATGACCTATAATATCAGATTCATCATTAATACCACCTACTGATATCTTTACAAACTTTCTATTTATTGAATCCGCAATACTTTTAGCAAGTGTTGTTTTTCCTGTACCTGGTGGACCCACTAAACAAATAATAGGTGTCTTTAAATCCTTACTCATTTGTCTAACAGCTAAGAACTCTATTATTCTAGTTTTAACATTCTCTAATCCTGCATGAGTCTTATCTAATGATTTTCTAACCTTCTTTAAATCTATTTCTTCTTTACTAAATGTATTCCAAGGTAAAGATAACATCCACTCTATATAGTCTCTTGTCATACCCATTTCTGGTGAATTAACATTCATTAAGTCATATCTATTTAATTCATCAAATAATCTTTTTTTAATCTTATCAGGTGCTTTTAAGTTATTGATATTTTCTCTAATCTTAGTTATTTCATCATCTTTAACGTTCTTATCCCCTAGTTCTTCTTTTATTATTCTAATTTTTTCTCTTAATATAAATTCTTTTTGTGATTGATCTAGTGTCTCATTTAATTTAACTTCTATTTTTTGTTCAATATCTAATATCTCTTCTTCTTTTCTAATATCTTCTAGTATCATAATAGTTCTAGTATAAGGATTAGGAGTTATTAAATACTCCATCTTTCTTTCTAAAGATATAGGTAAGAAATTAGATACTAAGTCCGCAATCTTAGATATACTTTGTTCAACATTAATAATACCTAAGATACTATTGCTTAAGTATGGAGCTCTTGCTAAATATCTATCTAAATCTATAGTAATCTTTCTAATAAGTGCTTTTTCATCTTTTGGAGAAAGTGCAAATTGAGTAGTATGACGAATATCCGCTACGATGAATTCTTCTTTTTTATAATATTGATCTACATTTACTCTTTTAATTCCTTCTATTACTATTCTAGTTATATTTTCATTTATTGCTACATTTAACTTTATTCTACCAACTGTAGCTATATTAGGTAGGTTTTTATAATCTATAGTTTCTTCTAATTGATCTATAGGACTTACAATTAGTATTTCACTATTATAATTTTCTTCAGAATACTTTATAACGTTTCTGTCTACATCATTTTTTAAATCTATTCTAACTTCACAATGAGGAAGTAATATTTCACCTTTAAATATAATTATTGGAAGTGAATTCATAAGTCCCTCCTTTAAAAAGATTTAAGTCCTATTATAAAAGAAAAAGTATCTTTTGTCTATTAAAAGTGATACTTTTTTTTATTTATTTTTTTGTTGTGTATTCTATTACCTTACCTAACTCTAACTTGTACAATTCGTCACATAAATCTTCTATGTCTTCCTTAATATGAGATGCTAAAATTATGATTTTTCCTTTTCTTGATATTTTTTTTAGTAACTCTCTAAGTTCTTTAGCGGTACTTTCTTCTATTCCATTAAAAGGTTCATCAAAAATCATAATTTCAGGATCTTCCATTATTACCTGTGCAATTCCCAATTTTTGTTTCATTCCCAAAGAATATTCTTTAAATTTCTTATCTTTTTCTTCTATTAATTTTACTTTCTCTAATGCATCTAATATTTCTTCTTTTCCGACCTTTTTTTGAATTGATGCTAATAATTCTAGGTTTTCATATCCCGTCATATCAGATATAAAATTTGGTTTTTCTATAAGTGCTCTAGTATTTGGTGGAAATTCGTTTTTTTCATTTATGTTTACCCCATCAAACAATATTTCTCCAGAAGTAGGCATATAAAAAGAACAAATAATTTTCAATAAAACGCTTTTACCAGAACCATTTCTTCCAATTAAACCATATATTTTTCCTTTTTCAAAAGTCATATCGATATCTTCTAAAATAGATATATTTTTAAACTTCTTTGATATTTTTTTTATTTCAATTTTCATAAACTTATCTCCTTATTTATTTCAAAAACTTCCTTGTAATATTTTGAATAACTTATGTATATCAAAATATCCAAAAACATATTTATAAAAAGCATATACCAATTATTATACAAAATAATATTTAAATCAACAAATTTTATTTCAATAAGCACAAATAATAATATTAGAAAAAGAAAAGAAATATTTTTTGATGAAAAAATATAAGTAAATAAAACAATATTTTGTATTAAGCATATAAATAATAGCTGTTTTATAATAATTATAAAATTTATACTTATTTGACCAATAAATATTAGCTCTAAAAGTAATATAATTACATTTAATAAAACTAAAATCAACAATGTAGAAAAACATATACTATTTATTTTGTTTTTTATATATTTTTTAGGTGTTGTTCTAAGAAATATATTAGAAAAATCATTTTTTATATCGTTCGTAAACAAATATATAACGATATAAGAATAAAATAATATAAAATAAATATAAATTAAAAAATCTAACCAATAAAAATCAATAAAACTAAAATTCATGCCCATTATATTAACATACAATTCTTCTAAAGGAGTTTTATTTAATAATTTAATATAAAATATTAAACCAAAAACAATTATTAAAAATAAATTAATTTTTTTATTTTTAAATAACGAATATAAGTCTTTTTTTAATAATAATTTATTCATATCTCTATGCTCCTTATTCTTTTTTTTGAATATATATATAGTATGTAAGAAATTATACTCATAGATATAAGATAAATAATTGAAAATACAATTTCAAGATTAAAGCTTTTATAATTATAACTCCTAAAATAATCATATAATCCAAACTTTATATTTGATATGTTTTCAATAACCATAAATTCATATGGATAGAACAATAAAAACCCAAAGAAAACAAAAGTAATAAATAAAGTTATCTTATTATTTATTGATTTTGTTATTAAAACACATATAATCTGCCAGATCATAACAAGCATAATAAATCTAATAAAATAAAATATAAAATAAGACAAGATCGTTATATGATAATCCATATACAAATTTGTTTTGAAATCAATTCCAGAAAATATATTAATTATTATCAATAAAATAATTAAATTTATTATAAATAAAACAAAATTTCCAAAGCATATCATTACTATTAAAGATTTTAAGTATTTACCCTTATTTTTGAAGCGTATAATATAAGTGCTGTTTTTATCAAATAACTCAAGTAGAAATGTTTTGTTAAAAAATAATACAAGAAATATAAAAATAATGTAATATGGATCGGTAAATATAAATAGAAATTTATCTATATAAGAAATATCTTGTGGTAGTGTAATAACAATATATAAGTTATAAATTATTGACAAAAGAAAAACTATTTTAAACTTTGTAGAATTAAGAAAATTATCTAAAATATTAAAGTAAAACTTTATTTTATATTTCATTATTTAAAAGCACCTCTTCTTTATTTTTATAAACTTTTATTAAAACAAGTGTAGATATTGTAACCATAGCAAGTGTTACTAATAAACTAACAAATAAATTATCAACACGTTCATATAACCAAATAGTAGAGAAATTAAAATGTGCAGTACCATTTTCTAATTTAAGAAGCTTTCCTAGTAGAATTGTTCCAATAAAAACTTCTTGTATAATAAATATTCCTATGTATGTTATAAAAAAACTTATTATTGAAAGAATAAAATTTTTCGATTTTTTTGAAACAATATAAAATAAATTTATTGAGAAAATACTATGTAAAATAAAATTTGAAATATAAACAAAAATAAATGTACATGTATTTTCCAAGTGTTTTAAATTAATATATGGAGATCTACCCCAATCTTTTAGTGTTTTAAAAAAATTAAAGTGGCCAGATATAGTATAAGATATTAAAAAAATCATCATCAAAAATATTGGAATAATTAAAGAATATTTCCATGATTTTAATACATTTTCTTTCATAAATTTTTTGTATTTAATCCTTAGCAATACATTTTTAATTGAACCACTTTTTAATATAGAATGAAAATGGTAAACTGCAGCCATCGAAACAAGAAGTGGTGATATAATTTGGAAAAATCTCATATATTCAGTCGCCAATATATCAAAATACAAATTTATTGTATCTTGTTGCTTAAGTTTAGGTGCATTTAATATTCTTTCACAAAATATAGGATATTGTTCTTTTTGATTTTTTTTACATTCTTCTATCCTATCAACACTAAAACCAACACTCTCGCACATTCTTATGAAATCATATTCTCCATTTGAATTTGTGCATATCTCAATTCTTTTTTCGTTACTATCTTTATATTGATTCCACCAGGAAATATAATCATTAAAAGCAAAAAAAGCAAAAAATATTAATATTGAAATGGTAATTAATAAAATTTTATTTTTTTTAAAAATATACATTACATCTCCTATTAGGCAAGAAGAAGGAAAATCATTAAATTACCAAGACCAATTTGCCCAAACTCTTGTATTTGTTATATGGTTTTCTTTTGTTCTAATCTGAAGTTGATATGATAATAGTGGCATAGCATTGGCATCTCCCCAATTTATTGTACCTCCAATAATAGCATTTTTCCATATAGTGTTTCCAGCCGAAGATACTGTTCTCGCTTCTATAGATCTAGTTTCAGTCATAGTAAGGTTTTTTGAATCTAAAACATATAAATATTGATACCAACTATTATCTGATTTTGTATAATATGAACTCTTCCATATACCTCTTAGTGCAGGTATTCTAATATCAACAAAATTTTGTTGCCATACTATTGCTTTTACTCCAAATCCAGCAAAAATAAAAGAAGCAACTAAAATCAAAAATAAATTTCTTATTTTTTTCACAATTCACCTCCTTATAAATTTTTTTATTATAAATTCTTTTCCTTCAGAATCTTGCCCTAATTAATTTTAAATTTTCGAATATTTTTACAATGAATTATAGTTACATTATAAAAGAAAAAGTATCATTTGTCTATTAAAAGTGATACTTTTTTATTAATATTTTATATAAAAGAAATAAGACATATTATTGTCTTATTCTTTATTGTTTTCTTTTAAGAAATTAATAACTTTTTTGAATTTTAAATCATGTTCTAAATATTCTTTTCCACCCATTGCTTTTTCTACTTCTTCTTTAGGCATTTGATACATATTAGCCATGTCATCTAATTCTTTATCAACTTCTTTATCAGTTACTTTAATATCTTCTAAAGATACTATTTCATCTAAGAATAATCTATATTTAACACCTTTTTCAGCTTCTTTTTTAAGTTGATTTCTTAGTTCTTCTTCACTCATCTTAGTAAATTCTAAGTATTGAGATAAAGTTATTCCTTGCATCTTTAATCTTTCTTCATAGTTAGCAATCATTCTATCTATTTCTTGACTGATTAATTCTTCAGGTAAATCTACAGTAACACCTTTACTTATCTCATCTAAAATTGAATCTACTAATTTGTTATCAGCATCTAATTCTTTCTTTTCAGTAAGGTTTTCTTTTACTTTTTTATTTAATTCTTCTTCAGTTTTAACTCCATCCATTGCTAAATCTAATATAAAGTCTTCGTTTAATTCTGGTACTTGTCTTGATTTAACTTCATGAACATGAACTTTAAATACTACTTCTTTATCTTTTAAGTCTTCAGCTGGATAATCTTTTGGAAATGTTACTTTAACATCTTTATTTTCTTCTGATTTTAATCCTACTAGTTGTTCTTCAAATCCGGGTATAAAAGTTTTACTTCCTATTTCTAGTGGAAAGTTTTCTCCTTTTCCGCCTTCAAATGGTTTTCCATCTTTAAATCCTTCAAAATCAATTACAGCAGTATCTCCTACTTCTATAGCACCATCTTTAAGTACTATCTCAGCATATTGAGTTCTTAGTTTTTCTATTTCTTCTTTTACTTCTTCTTTAGAAACAGTTACTTTTTCTTTTTTAACTTTTAAACCTTTATATTTTTTAATTTTTATTTCAGGTGCTTCAGTAACAGTAAATAATAATTCTAAGCCTTTTTCATCTATCTTTTTAATATCTACTTTAGGTTGAACTATTGGTTTTAATTTACTTTTTTCTACTTCTAAATAAGCATTAGGAATAGATTCATTTACTGCATCCATAAATAATGATTCTATACCATATTTCTTAATATAAACATCCTTTGGTACTTTACCTTTTCTAAATCCATCTATTTTTACTTCTTTAACATTATGTAAAAAAGCTTTATTTAATGCTTCTTCCCAATCTTTTCCTTCTATTTTAACTGATACTTCATGTACGTTTTTCATTCTTACTCCTTATTAAGTTATTTTACTTCTAATATTTCTATATCGTATTTACCATTTGGACTTTCTACAGTTGCTACCATGCCTGCTTTTTTACCAAGCATTGCTCTTGCTAAAGGTGACTCATTTGAAATTTTATTTTCAAATGGATCTGCTTCTATAGAACCCACTATTTTATATGAATCTACATCTTCATCTTCTATGTATCTAATTTCAACAGTAGACCCTATTCTAATCTTATCAGTTGCTTTTTCTTCTATCATAGTAGCATTATCTACCATATACTCTAATTCTTTAATTCTAGACTCTAAAAAGCCTTGTTCTTCTCTTGCAGCATGATACTCTGCATTTTCAGATAAGTCTCCTAATTCTTTAGCTTCTTTAATTGCTTTTACTACTTCTGGACGTTTCTCTTGTTTTAAAAGATTAAGTTCTACCTTAAGTTCCTCTAATCCTTCTTTAGTAAGATAAATTTCTCTTTTTCCTGCCATTTTAATGCACTCTCCGTTCCTAATTCTTATACATATTACTATTATTTTATATTCTTGTCAATATTGAAACTAACTCTCATTATATCATTTTTATTAACTTTTTTATCACATTTTATTTTAACTATTTGAAGTGGATGATTAGCCATATCAATTAAGGTATCTTCTTCTTTAATATATTCAATTTTTAAATCAAATCTCTTTGTATTTGGCCCAAATATTGTAACATAATCTCCTACTTTAAAATAGTTTCTTTGTTCTAATGTTATTTCGTTATCATTATAATCTAGTACTATCGCTAAGAAATCCTTATTTGATTGTTCATTTCTTCCCAAATAATACTGTCCTTCAATACCTGGTTTTGATACAAAGTATTGAGGAATTGCCTCTCTATTAGCGCATCTATATAATTCATATTCTTCATTTTCTATATCTTGATCTAGTTCTCCATCAAAGTAATCGTCTATTATCTTTCTATAGATATTTAATACAGTTGCTATATAGTATACAGAACGCATTCTACCTTCTATTTTGAATGATGATACTCCAACTTCTATTAACTCTTTTATATATTTAACCATCGATAAATCTTTTACTGCCATTGAAAAGTCTTCTTTTGTATCTATTTTTGTTTTATTTTTATCAAATAATTCAAAGTTCCATCTACATATTTGACTACATCCACCTCTATTAGAATCTCTATTTGTTAAATAATTAGAAAGAACACATCTTCCACTATATCCAACACATAAAGCACCATGTATAAATGTTTCTAGTTCTATATTGGATTCTTTTTTTATTTTAATTAAGTCTTCTTTAGATGTTTCTCTAGCGAGTACTATTCTATT
>CAZKBC010000018.1:0-12592 GCA_964551265.1 uncultured Muribaculaceae bacterium
TAACTTTCAGCATAATCCTTCATATAAGATAAAATCATTGCACTTATCTCTTCTGGTGAATATTTTTTGCCTTCAGCTTCTACTTTTTTATCAGTTCCCATTATTCTTTTAATTGACATTATGGTATTAGGGTTTGTAATCATTTGTCTTTTAGCAGCATCCCCTACTATTTTTTCTCCATTTTTAAATGCTACTACAGATGGAGTTGTTCTTCCTCCTTCTGGATTTGGTATTATCTTAGCCTCTCCAGCCTCTAATACACTTACACAACTATTTGTTGTTCCTAAGTCTATTCCTATAATTTTAAAGTTTCTATTTCTTTAACTTCATAGTTATTTAAAAGATTAACTATACTTGAGTATATCATCTTAAATCCTTCTAAAAACTTTGATAATTCATCATTTAAATTTTGATCATCCAACTTTATAGCTCTTTCAAAATTATCTATTATAGGAAGTAGTTCTAATATAAGATCTTCATCACTATATTTTAATATTCTATTTACTTCTTCATCTTTTCTTTTCTTATAATTTTGAAGTTCCGCTAGAGTCCTAAGTACCTTATCATTAAGTTCTACATTATCATTCTTAAGCTTTTCTATTTCTAAATTTATTTCTTCTTTCTTTTTTGTCATTATTCCCTCTCAATCTTCTTCTTAACATAATCTAAGAAGCTTACTACTTTATCATATTCCATTCTCTTAGGTCCTATTATTGCAATAGTACCCTCTTCACCATTTACATTATATTTTGTTTTAATCATAGTTACATCAGAATCTATTTGACTTTCTTCTCCAATATAAATATTTATACCTTCTTTAGTTTCCTCAACATTACGAATAAAATCTTCATCATTTAATTTCTTAATTATTTTTCTCATTTTATTTGAATCATCAAATTCTGGTTGAGAAAGCATATTTGTTTTTACAGAAACATTATAATTATTTGATTTTTGAGTAAACTCACTAAATGCATCATAAAATATATTGTATATAGCTTCATGTTGTTTAATATAATTACCAATTATAGGTTTAATTTCAAATTCTAACTTTTCACTAACCTCATCTATTGGTGTTCCAATCAATAGATTATTAATCAAATCTACCATCTTTTTAATTTCATCAACCGATAAGTTCTTACCAATCTTTATTGATTTATTTTCAACATGTCCTTTATCAGTTATTATTATCGTAATTACTTCATCATCACTTAATGGTATTATTTCTATTTTTTTTAATCTGTTATCTGAAGATGACTTACCAAGAACTATAGAAGTATATGAAGTCATTTCTGATATTATTTCCATACTCTTAGTAATAGCGTCATTTAACACTAATTTATTGTTTCTAAATATAGTTTGTAATTTAAGTACTTCTTCACCAGTCATCTTCTTAGGTTCCATAAGTTCATCTACATAAAATCTATAACCTTTTTCACTAGGAACTCTTCCAGAAGATATGTGTGTCTTTTCTATATATCCTAAATCTTCTAAATCAACCATATCATTTCTAATGGTTGCTGATGAACAATCAAGTTCATCACATAAAGACTTAGAACCTACTGGTTTTACTGTTTTAATATATTCTTCAACAATAATTTTTAATAATTCTTTTTGTCTATTTGTTATCAATATATCACCTTCTTAAATCGGAACTATTAAGATTATATTACATCGTTTTAGCAAAGTCAATAGTTGAGTGCTAATTTCCATAAAAAAAAACTAATTTCTTAGTTTTTTAATAATTATTATTTAATTAATCCTGATATTACAAAGGATATTACTACTCCTAATACTACCGCTAGAGCAATAAATATATATTTATATTTAGGATCTTTTAATGATATTACTCCTAGCTTATCTAAGTATGGAGTTAATATATTCATTAATAATACTGCAATTAATATTCTTTCTGGATTGGCCATTAGCAACCTAATACATACAGTTAATATTCCAAGACCTATTCCATTTAATATTTGACCCGTACTCGTTGTTGCTGTAGTTACCGGATCACTCATAAATATTGCAACAAAGAGTAAACTACCACTCAATATATTAAATACAGGATACCAAATTCCAACTTCGTGATTAGCACCTATCATAAATGTCATAAAGAATACTGTTGCAATAAAACTAACCGATATTTTCCATTTAATTACCTTTAATATAGTAAGTAATGCAAAAGATATCATCATTAAGAATGCATTAGTAGTTCCTAAACTTCCAGGAACAGTTCCAAATAAAAAGTTAAATAATGAACCATATGGTGTAATAGATTTATCATAATCAAAAGAAGCAACACTAGTAATAGGTATTGTAGAATATTTCTCTGCTTCCATTGGATTTAAATAATTTGAATAATTTGAAAAAGTACTTCCAAATAAAACAATTAAAAATATAAAACCCATTGCTGTTGGATTAAATAAATTCTCTCCAAAACCGCCATATATCATCTTTCCAAATAATGATGCTACTACAGCTCCTATTATTACAATATATATAGGTATATTAATAGGAAGAATAAGCGCTAAATATATACCAGGTATTATAGAATAAAACGAAGTAAATTTCTTATAACCATTTCTTTTACTATCTATCCAAACATATAATCTTTCTGTAACAAATGATGTAAAACATGATACAACCAATATAATTAAAGGATAAAATACATCCATAAGAGGATATTTATTTTCTATAAACACTAAAAATACATTCTTATATAAAGAAAATAATACTATGGGTATCAACACCATTAATAATCTTTTATATATTAAATCAGTTGAATCATCATCTCTTATATGAGGTCCACTATCTATTGCATATCTCATTTTTTTACCTCCCTAATTGCTTTTTTTACAAAACTTCTTACATCAATATTAGATGGACAAACAAATGAACATAAACCACATTCAATACATTTCTCTGGATCTAATTTCTTTAATTCTTTTACATTATTTATTTGATCTTTAATCAATATAGGAGCTATATCTACTGGACAATAATCTATACATTTTCCACATCTAAAACATGGATAAATCTTTTTATCTTCAATATCATCCAAAAATAAAATTGAATTTAAATTAGGAGTAACAATCAAATCTAACTTAGGAAGTGAACGCCCCATCATTGGTCCACCTGATATAAATTTAATTACTTCTCCATTTATTAATTCTAACTTTTCTATTATTTCAGAAACATGTGTTCCTATATTAACTAGTGCATTAGTGGGTTCTTTTATTCTTTCTCCACTAATTGTAATTATTCTCTTATCGGTACAAGTGTTATATTTTAATGCCTCATATATAGAATATATAGTAGATATATTGTTTACTACTATCCCTTTTTCTTGAGGATATTTATCATAATTTTTCTTAGTAATTTCTTTAACCAATTCTTTTTCCCAACCAATCGGATAAAAATCTTTTACACTAACAATATTTATTTTAGGATAATTATTGGTATTATCTGAAAATAAAGATATTAAATCAGTATGATTAGAATTAATAGCTATAAAACAATCTCTTAAATTGTTAATCTTAATAATAGCGTCTATAGTTTCTATTATTTCCTTATATTTCTCTTTACCTAAAACATAATCACAAGTAATATATGGTTCACATTCTACTAAGTTAACTATTAAAGTACTAAGTATTGCATCGTACTTTAAGTAAGTAGGATAATTCCCACCTCCCATACTTGATACTCCATATGTTTTTAATGTCTCTAAATACTCTTCTTTAGTATATGATGCGATATTATCTTTTTCTTCAGACTTAGGTTGTCTTCCTTTTTTTTCTATTACTATACAATCTACTGTTCTTCCATCTAAATATGTTCCTTCTTGAATCTCTTTAACGAGACCAGAGACAGTAAAGAAAAATCTATAGATTCACTCGTTGCTATAGGTTGATTTTTTTTAACCCTACTTCCCTTTTTACCTAAAGGTACTACATCAGTTTTAAAATTTATTACTAAAGGGATATATAATGTATTATCACCACTTAAGTCAATATACTTATCTTTTGATAAATAATCTTTATCTTCTAATTCCACTTTATACATATTAAGCCTCCCTTATTATTCACTATTATGATATCATTTTTTTAAATAAATATAAAGTAATTTTAAGTTAATTTATTTCTTTCATATATAGAAATATCATTATCGATATATATATTTATTTTAGTTTTTTTATTTACTTTTATAAAGCATAAATCTGTTATTACTATTTCAGTACCACTATCTATCTTATAAGTTCTATAATCTTGTTCTTTATATATTTTATTTATTCTTTCTATAAATAACTTATCAGAAGCATATATTACTAAACTTCCTTTACCATTAGAAATACACTCTATAAAACAATATTTATCAATTCTATATACACCATTATCTATATATTGAAATACTATAGGTTTAACCTCTTTATTAATAGTAATCTTCTTAATTTCTGATAGCTCAATATTCTTTAATATACTACCCTTTTTTATAATTCCTGGAGTATCTACTAAAGTTAAATTATCATTTAATTTTATTTCTAAGAGATCTAAAGTTGTAGATGGATATACACTAGTTATAATAGTCTCTTCTAATGAAGAATAGTTCTTAATCATTTTATTTATTAATGTAGATTTACCACTATTAGTGTACCCAATAACATATATTTTAGATTTATTCTTTGATAACAATAGATTATATAGATTATCTAAGTTATAGTTATTTAAACTACTTATAATAATATAATCCATATATCCCGGATAATTAATTTTTATTTTTTCAAGTAAGATATCCTCGCCCTTTGTTTTAGGAAGAGTATCTCTTTTATTTAATACTAAAATACTATTCTTTATTCTACTTTCTAATATGTTTTCATTTGGAATATTAAAAAGATCTACTATATGTAAAATAATAGATTCTTTATCTTCTAATATTGTTTTAATGTCTTTATAATAATCATTAGGACCTAATGATAAGTATTCACCATAATTCTTTAATCTAAAACACCTTTTACATAAAGTAGATGAAGTATTACTATTTATATATCCTATAGCATTAGAATCTTCATCTTGTAGCTTAATACCACATCCCATACACTTATTCATAATATTTTCCTTTATGAAAATCTAATTTCTTTAATCTAATAAATAATATCTTTTCAATTACTCTATTTATTTTTGTAAATATAAGTTCTTTACCACTTATTCTATCTACTAATATAGTATATATTCCAACTCTATTTCCACCAAGAATATCAGTTAATAACTGATCTCCTATAAGCGCTATTTCGTTTTCAGAATATCTATATTCTTTAATTAACTTATTAAACTTCTTTTTAAATGGTTTCTTTGATTTTGCAGAACAATCTACTTCTAATATCTCTTTAAAAGGTTCTAATTTCTTTTTACCAGCATTTGAATAAATAATTACCTTAAACCCCATTGATTTAATATTAGCTATAAAATCTATATTCTTTTTACTAGGCCTTTTCATATTCTTATCGATGATTGTGTTATCCAAATCAAAAAGCAAGCATTTAATACCCATGCTGTTTAATTTTTTATAATCAATATCATATATGCTTTTTTGGTACATATCAGGTTTGAATTTATCAATCATGTAATCACCTATTATAATTATACTATAGTTTTTAATTATTTTGAACTAAATTCATATAAACTTATACCAATTGCTATAGTTAAATTTAATGAATCTATTTCATTACTATGAGGAATTACTACACTATTATATTCCTTATATGAATCGTCTAAACCACTAGATTCATTTCCAAATACTAAAGAATGTATATTCTCTTCTTTTACATTATTAATGTTTTCTTTGCCATCTAGCATAAATGTATATATCTTATGTTTATTATATTTACTTATATATTCTTCAAAACTAGTAAATAATTCTATATTTATACCAAATATAGATCCCATAGAAGCTCTTATTACTTTGGGATTATATATATCTACTGATGGAGTTATAATTGCTAAATCTTTATAATTAAATCCTAGCATTGTTCTAATTATAGTACCAACATTACCCATATTAGAAGGGTTTACTAATACTACATGAGATTTATCATTATTAAGATTATTATATTCTTTTTTAAAAATACCTATTACATAGCAATTATCTTTATTGCTAATCTTATTTATAAGAGCATCATCATAAGTATATTCAATATTGTAAACTTTACACAAATTTAATATTTTATTTTCTATATCTTTATTTATTTCTTTTGAAAATATTATTTTGATTACTGATTTAGATTTTTTATTTATTAACTCTATTGTAGGAAATATTCCTAATGTGTATGAATAATCTAAATCTTTATCATATTTTTTCATATTAACTCCCTTAATATTTCATTCATCTTATATATCCATTCATCAGTTATATATATATATCCATTCTTTATTTCCATCTTTTTATCATCAATATAAGCTTTCAATAATAATTCTATATTAGTATCATATCTCTTATTAAATTCTTCTATATTTATTCCATTTATTTTTCTAAACCCCAACATTAATGCATATTTCATATTATCATTTGATACATCTATTCTATTATATTCATAATTACCTTCTATATATTCATTTATGTTCTTAGTATTATCTATTCTATAATTATCTATGAATGAAGATGCTCCTAAACCAAATCCATAATACTCATCGTTATTCCAATATACTAGATTATGCTTAGATTCGTAATTCTCTTTAGAGTAATTACTTATCTCATAATGCTTATATCCATTTGATCTAAGTCTATCTTCTATATATTTATACATATCATAGTCTATATCTTCATCTATAGTTTTTTCTTTATCTATATATAGCTTTGTATTAGGCTCTATCATTAATGAATAACAAGAAATATGTTCAATATTTAAACTTAAAAATATATCAATATCCTTATCTAACATTTCTATTGTTTGATTAGGAACTGCATATATTAAATCTATATTAATATTATTAAATCCAATACTTTTAATATACTCTAATGTTTCAAATACTATATTACTAGATCTATCTATTCCTAAATATTTTAATATATCATCATTAAATGATTGAATACCAATACTAAGTCTATTAACTCCATTTTTCTTAAGTAATATTAATTTTTCTGGAGTCAGACTTTCTATATTACATTCAAAAGTAAATTCTTCAAGCATAGATAAATCAAATAAATTAATAATTTCAAATAAATATATTAATTCATTTATTGACAAAGATGAAGGAGTTCCTCCACCTATATATAAAGTTCTAATTGATTCATTATTATATCTTTCTTTTATTTCTTTTTTTAATGATTCTAAATAAGGCATAGACCATTTATCATTATAAAGAATCTTACTAAAATCACAGTAAGAACATATAGAATTACAAAATGGAATATGAATATAAACTGATTTCATATTATTCCTCATCCATACTTAAAACTGATAAGAAAGCTTCTTGAGGTATTTCTACACTACCAATTGTCTTCATTCTCTTCTTACCTTCTTTTTGTTTCTCTAATAATTTTTTCTTTCTTGAAACATCTCCACCATAACATTTCGCAAGTACATTTTTTCTTATAGCTTTAATATCTGATCTTGCTATTATCTTACTTCCTACTGCTGCTTGAATAGGTACTTCAAATTGTTGACGTGGAATTATTTCTTTTAATTTATCTACTACTACTTTACCTCTTTTATAGGCAAAGTCTTTATGCGCTATAGTACTTAATGCATCTACTTTTTCATTATTTATTAATATTTCTAATTTTATTAAATCACTAGATCTATATCCAATAATATCATAATCAAAAGAAGCATATCCTTTAGTATATGATTTTAATTTATCAAAGAAATCATATACTATTTCAGATAAAGGCATTTCATAATGAATATTAACTCTAGTTTCATTTAAATATTCCATATTAATAAATGTTCCTCTTTTATTTTGACATAAATCCATTACAGGGCCTATATAATCACTAAATACTATTATATTAGTAAATATATATGGTTCTTTAATATCCTTAATACTTACTCGTTCAGGCATATCAGATGGATTTTGAATTGTAAGCACTTTTCCATCTACTGTATATATTTCATATATTACAGATGGAGAAGTCGCTATAATATCTATATTAAATTCTCTTTCAATTCTCTCTTCAATAATATCCATATGAAACATTCCAAGAAATCCTACTCTAAATCCAAAACCTAAAGATTCAGATGTCTCTGGTTCAAAAGTAAGTGCTGCATCACTTAGTTGTAATTTCTCTAAAGCTTCTTTTAAATCTCCATATCTTTTTGAATCTATTGGAAATAATCCGCAATAAACCATAGGTTTCATTGCTTTATAACCTATTAGTAAGTCATTTGTAGGGTTATTTTCAAGTGTAATAGTATCTCCTACTTTTATATCTTTTATAGTCTTTATAGCAGCTGTAATATAACCTACTTCACCTGCATTTAATTCATTAGTTTTCTTTTCTTCTGGAGTATATACTCCTAGCTCTACTACTTCATATGTAGCTCCAGTTGATAACATCTTAATCTTATCTCTTAATTTTATCTTTCCGTTTACCACTCTAACTAGACAAATTACTCCTCTATAGCTTTCATATTCACTATCAAATAATAGCGCTTGTAACTTATCACTATTTGATTTAGGAGGAGGTATTCTATCTACTATAGCATCTAATAATTCGCTTATTCCTATATTTTCTTTTGCACTTACTAATAGTATTTCTTCTTCAAGAAAACCAAAAGTATCTACTATTTCTTTTTTTACTTTATTAACATCTGCATTAGGTAAGTCTATTTTATTTATAACTGGGATTATAGTTAAATCTCTTTCAAGTGCCAAATATACATTAGCAAGCGTTTGAGCTTCTATTCCTTGAGATGCATCTACAACTAAAATAGCTCCTTCACAAGCAGCTAAACTCCTAGATACTTCATAAGAAAAATCTACATGTCCCGGAGTATCAATTAAATGAAATGTATAATCTTTATATTTTAATTGTACAGCATTTAATTTTATTGTAACACCACGCTCTTGTTCTAAATCCATAGAATCAAGTATTTGACTCTTCATATCTCTTCCAACTACAGAATTAGTATGTTCTAATATTCTATCAGCTAAAGTACTCTTTCCATGATCTATATGCGCAATAATACTAAAATTTCTAATGTTTTCTAATTCCATGTAATCACCAATAACATTATATCATTAAAAAAGAGTATTAAACCCTTATTTTAAATATTCTATAAAACTATTTAGTTTTAAATTACCAAATATAGTCTTTCTTCTTACCATAAATCTATCTGTATCATACGTACTATATCCATTGGTATTCCACTGACCAATAAAAGCCATTTTAAATCCAGCTTTCTTTAATGAATTAATCGCATTATCATTAAAATCAAAGAATGGATATGCAAAATAATATGAACCATTTAATTTTTCTTGACTTAGTTTTAAATCTTTAACTATGTTTTCTTCCTTTTCACAAAGCATTTGGCCACCTTGACTACTTGCACTATTTTTTGGACATTTATAATTATTGTGTAAGTTATCACTGTGAGATTCAAATCTTGCATAAGGAGAATCAAAATACTTAGATACATCAGTTTTACTTGTTATTATAAAAAATGTTGCATATACCTTATACTTTTCTACTATAGGTATTGAATTTTCTAAAAATATTCCATCATCTAATGTTAGAGCAACCGTTTTTAATGGTATTCTTATTTTTTTATCTAAGAACATTTCTACTTCTTCCATAGTTAAAGTTAAATAATTGTTTTCACTTAAATACTTCATTTGTTCTTCAAATTGAGTTATAGGATGACAAATTTCTATTGAATCACATTTCTCTTCACCTGGCTTATAAACAGTATGATATGTAAAAGTTCTTATATTACTTCTAGTTTCTATATCTGTATTATTACTTTCTAATACTTCTTTTACATCTTTAACATAGTATAAGTTGTTATTAAATTCTACTCCATAATTATCTTTATCATTTATTATTATGGGTAAATTAAATGATTTATTAATTTCATATACTAAGTTGCCATCAAAATCATAAAATTTAGTACTATCATTAGTTACTATATTTGAATTCCAAAGAACATAATCTTTATATCTATTATTTATCTTCAATTCATCTAGTTTTTCTACATCTTTGTGATGTATTAAATAATTCAAATCCTTTATTACGTAGTATTCACCTTCTATTTTATCACTTAATTCTAAAGATACTCCTTTTGATACCTTACCTATTACATTTCCATTTGAATATAATTTAGAGTCTTTATTAGTAGTTGCATACTTGTAATGTTCTAATGTTACATTTATTTTTTCATCTACTTCCTTATTGTTTTTTGAATCGCTATATATAAGAAAAGATATTCCTAATATTAACAATATAGCAACTATTATAGAAATTTTTTTCATATTTCCTCCACATATATAATACCTTTTAAATTAATAATTTTCAAGTTTATTTCTAGTCAAAAAGTTAGTTTATATGTTATCGTTATATCGTGAGGTTATATGAAAAACAAATTATTTAAAACAGTATTAAGAGTTTTTTACGTAATATTTATAACAATAACAATTGTTATAGCGACTCTATTTATGACTCTAAAACTAATTACAAGTAACATATCTATATCTGCAAAAGAAATGTTTGTAACTACTATATTAGAAACAGGACAGATGAAATTTTTAGCATCTTGGTTACTACCAAAAGATGAAATACAAAAGATAATAGATAAAAATAAAATGGCAGATTTTGATTTAAAAGAAAATAAAGATCTTATAAACGTTAGTAAGGAAGATATAGACAATATAGAAGTTATAAATGTTACAGGAAATTCATTTGGTGCGAAGATAATGATAGTAAAAGATCCTTCTAGAATAAAGTTAGCAACTATATACCCTTGGAAAGAATATGGTATTGAATTACATGAACTTGTGAAACAAGCGGACGCTATAGGTGGTATAAATGGTGGTTTATATGAATCTAGTGGAAATAAAGGCGGTAGACCTGTTGGAGTAATTGTATCAGAAGGAAGAATACAACATAACGCACCAGGACTTGCAGGACTTCATTTAATCGGATTAGATGAGGATAACCTTCTTAGAATTATAGACTTAAAAGGAATGAATAGCAAAAATGTAGAAGAATTAGTAAAAAATGAAAAAATAAGAGATGCTGTTACATTTCAAGACCACGTAAGTTCAGATAATAACCACTTTGTAAAGTTAATAGTAAACGGTGTTGAAAGAGAAATTAAAGGTACAGGAAGTGGTGGAAATCCTAGAACAGCAATAGGTCAAAGAAAAGATGGTGCTATTTTACTTTTAGTAACCGATGGTAGAGGAAAAAACGGACATCTTGGAGCAACAGCTAAAGATTTAATAAAAATAATGAAAAAGTATGAAGCAGTTAATGCAGCAAATTTAGACGGTGGTAGTTCAACTTCTATGTACTATAAAGATAAATACGAAATGACCAGTGTAACACTATATTACAGTAATTCATCTTGGAGACTTCCAGCTGGATTCGTAATAGAAAAGAGGTAACATGAAAAAACTAAAGAAATATAAATTATTTTTAACTATATACTCTTCTCTATTAATATTACTTATGATATTTTCTTTAAGTTATGTGTATATTAGTCTTTCAAAATACGAAAAAAATCAACCAGAAACTTTTATCAAAGAAATTGTAAAACAAATGAAAAATAATCCCTCTAAATATGCAACCATAAAAGATGAACACATAGGGGGATATAAAAACATGTTAAAGAATGAAAAAATAACAATAGAGGAAATTGATGACCACTATGAACTACAAATAGAAGGCACTCCTATTTTTACAGTAAAACTAGACAAAGGAAAAAGTGAAACAAAACTAGGTTTATTGACATATAAAATTCTTAGTTTAAAAGAAATAAAAACAATTAGTGATAATGGAGCTTATTATTACAAAATAAAGATACCTTCAAGTTTTACACTAAAAGTAAATGATAATACCTTTGATACTATATCAGAAAAAGTGGATAATGAAGAATTTAAAGATATGGAAACTGATGTAATACCAAAGGATCATATATATGAGTTGAAAAATTTAAAAGAAAAACCTAAGATAGAAATATTTAACAATAACAATGAGTTAGTAGAATATAAAAGTGAAGATGGTTTTATTACAAGTCATGAATTTTATAAAACTGATAACTATAAAGATAAAGTCAAAAACCCAATAGATATATTAGAGTTTTCTAGAAACTGGAGTTTATATTTTACAAAAGATTTAAAAGGTGGAAATAAGGGATTTGATACATTAAAGCCTTACTTAATACAAGATTCTAAAATGTGGAACTCTGCTAAACAGTGGATAACAAGCATAGATAGAGAATTTGTAAGTTCACACACACTAAAAAATCCAGTATTTACAAACGAATCTGTAAGTGACTGTCATATATATAGTGATAGTGCATTCTCTTGCATTATCAAGTTAGAAAAAAATATGATTGTTGCAGGTAAAGATAAAATAGATACTTTACACGATAGAATGTTCT
>CAZKBC010000019.1:0-12003 GCA_964551265.1 uncultured Muribaculaceae bacterium
AATCTTTCCATTTAAAACTCACAATTTCCTGGTGTTCTAGGATATGGGATAACATCTCTAATATTTTCAACTCCTGTTAAATATATTAGTAATCTTTCAAATCCCATTCCAAATCCTGAATGCTTAGTCCCACCATATCTTCTTAAATTTAAATACCAATCCATAGATTCATAAGGTATATTCTTTTCTTTCATTATTTTCTTTAATAGATCTAATCTCTCTTCTCTTTGAGATCCACCCATTAATTCACCTGCACCAGGCACTAGAAGGTCTACTGCCGCTACAGTCTTATTATCATCATTTAATCTCATATAAAATGCTTTTATATCTTTTGGCCAATTTGTAATAAATACTGGAGATTTAAAATATACTTCTGTTAAATATTTCTCATGTTCAGTAGCGATATCTTCTCCTTGTTTTGGAGTATTTTCAAATGCTATATTTGATTTTAATAATAAATTTATTGCTTCTTCATGAGTTACTCTAGCGAATTTACTATTAACTATAGAATTTAATTTTTCTAATAATGTTTTATCTACAAACTTATTTAAAAATTCCATCTCTAAAGGACATTTATCTAATACATATTTTATTATAAATCTTAAGAAATCTTCTTCCATATTCATAAGACCATTTAAATCACAAAACGCTACTTCTGGTTCTATCATCCAAAATTCAGAAGCATGTATCTTAGTATTAGATACTTCTGCTCTAAATGTAGGACCAAACGTATAAATTCTTTTAAATGCATGAGCAAATGTTTCACCTTCAAGTTGACCCGTTACACATAAACCAACTTTCTTACCAAAGAAATCTTTATCATATTCAACTTTCTTTGAAGACGCTACTCTATCTAAATCAAGTGTAGTTACTTGGAATACTTCTCCAGCTCCTTCTCCATCATTACCAGTTAATATAGGAGTATGAACAAATATATAATTCTTATCTTGAAAGTATTGATGTATAGCCATAGCTGCTACATTTCTAATTCTAAATACTGCTTGAAATAAATTTGTTCTAGGTCTAAGATACGCTACTTCTCTTAAAAATTCTCTTGAATGACTCTTAGGTTGCAAAGGATAATCATCATCACAATCTCCTTCTAACTCTATTTTTTCTAATTTTATTTCAAACTCTTGTCCACTTGAAGGAGACTCTATTACAGTACCAAATGCTCTAATAGCGCTTCCTAATTTTATCTTTTGTATTTCTTCAAAATCTTTATTTGAATCATCATATACTAATTGAACAGGTTTAAAATATGTACCATCATATACATCTATAAAACCATATTCTTTTTGTTTTCTATGGTTCTTAACCCATCCTTCTATTATTACTTTTTCATTTATTAATTTTTCTTCATATATTTCTTTAATATCTTTTAGCATATAATCCTCCGTTTTTAATATTATATCATTTTTTATTTATAATTATATCTTTTTGTTGTATAATTTAGTAGAGGTGTAATATGATAATAATCCAATATATTATCTTAGGAATTATTCAAGGATTTACTGAACCAATACCGGTATCTTCTAGTGGACATTTAACAATATTTAAATCTTTATTTTTTGTTGATACATTGGGAGATTTAAATTTTGAAATAATAGTTAACTTTGGTAGTTTAATAGCAATTACATTTATATATAGAAAAGAAATATTAGAGTTATTTAAAGGTTTCTTGAACTATATAAAGACAAAAAACAAAAAATATAAAGATGAATTTAATTATGTAATATTTATTATTATTTCAACTATTCCTATTGGAATATTGGGTTATATATTTAAAGACTACGTAGAATATTATAATAGTACAAAATCAGTTGGAATATCTTTACTTGTAAATGCAGGTTTATTATATTTAATTACTAGAATAAAGGGCAAAAGAGATGATAAAGATATCAAGTTAAAAGATGCTTTATATATTGGATTTATGCAAGTAGTAGCGCTTATTCCTGGCATTAGTAGAAGTGGTATAACATTAACTGCAGGAATGTTTAGAGACTTTAAAAGAGATGTGGCATTAAAATATAGCTTTATGTTATATATTCCAGTAAGTATTGCTACTATGGTATTAGGAGTAAAAGACTTTGCTACTAGTACATCATTTAATGAATTGTGGTTTCCTTACTTACTAGGAATGATAGCATCAACTATAGTTACATATTTCACATTTAAATGGTTTAGAAAGATATTATTAAAGAATAAACTTAAATACTTTGTAATCTATTGCTTAATAGCTGGACTATTAACAGTAATATTCTTATAAGAAAAGATAACTAATTAGTTATCTTTTTCTTCTGTCTCAATAAATTTATCTACTTCTACTTTATTAATAGATTCAAATTTATTTGTAATCTTTTCTGTTGTAACATGAACATCTTTTACATCACGCGATACTTTATCTATACTCTTTGATAAATCATCCCATCTTAATCTATATCTTCCAAACTCTAAGCTAAGTGCATTTAATTCTTTTTGTATTTCTAGAGTATATTTATCTCTTTCTATGTTATGTATTACCGTTTGAACTACAGTAAGAACCGACATTAAAGTAGTAGGAGAAGTAATCCAAACTCTCTTTTTATATGCATAATCAACTATATCTTGATGATATGCATATAGTTCTGCGAACAAAGCTTCAGCTGGCAAAAACATAAAGGCTTGATCTGATGTTACATTTGGAATTATATATTTACTAGCAATATCATCTATATGTTTTTTAACATCTATCTTAAATTTCTTTTCAAAATTTTCTCTATCCATTTTACCAATATTTTTATCAACCATATTTTGATAATTTTCTAAAGGAAACTTAGAATCTATTGCAATTACTCCAAGAGGATCTGGTGCATAAATAACAGCGTCTGCTAAAGTACCATTATCAAACTTATGTTGTAATTCATATATCTTTAAGTTGTTCTCTCCAAATATACTAGATAATATATGTTTTAAAGTTACTTCACCAAAAGTACCTCTACTCTTCTTATCTGTTAATATTCCTTGTAAAGATACTATATCAGTAGATAGTGAATCTATTTTCTTTTGAGCTTCATCTATCTTAGTTAATCTTTCTACTATTGAGGTAAATGTCTTATTTGTTTTTTCAAAATTTAAATCTAATCTTTCGGTAACTCTATCATTAATAAGACCAAGTCTTTCTTCTATCTTTCTATTTAATCCTTCAAAATCTTGAAATAAAGTTCTAGTAAAGTCACTCTTAAAATCTCCTATTTCTTTAGTAATAGTAGTTTCAAATTTGCCTAATCTTTCAGTTATACTTCCTTCATTAATATTCTTTAATAAAGAAACTGTAACTAAAATTACTAATAATACTAATAATCCAATTATTACATATTCCATTTTATTTCTCCTTTATCTTTTTTTGTAAGATTAACGATATAAGGTAAGTTAATATTACTATTAGAATCATTTGTATAATTTTCCAAATATCTGTACTTTCTAATATTACAGTCTTACCAACATAACTCCAAAAGAATATTATAGATGGTTTAGATATGAGTACTGCTGGAATAAACTTCTTAGGGTTCATATTAGATAATCCTGCCGCTATATTGATTGCAAATGCAGGTGTAAAAGGTAATGCCATTAGAAGTACTAATGATGTGAATGATATCTTTTTTATATATTTAAGTGTCTCTTTTACTTTGCTATCATCTTTCATCTTCTTATCCCATCTTTGACCAAAACCTTTTTTAAAGGTATAAAAAGACAAGAAACACCCTAATGAGGTTGAAAACCAATTAACAATGAATCCAAATAATGCACCAAATGCTATAGCATTAAAAGAAAGAAATACCGCTAAAGGTAGTATTGGAAATGCTGATTCCATTATTATTAAGAAAACACCAAATAATGGTCCTAATGTTTTTAAATTATCTATAAAAAATGTTACTAACTGATTAAATACTTCTTGCATATATCTCCTAATTTGCTATTACGTAAGGGTTGTTTTGCGCTCCGTTTCCTCCTGTAATTATTATGTTTTTTCTTAAAGTTACTAAAGGTCTAATCCTAAAAGCAGCATTATCTACTGATGTTCCAATATTACCACTTATACTAACATAATAGTTTAGTGCTGGATTACTACTAGCTACATTTATTAATCTAGAATCTTCTCCGTTATATAAATAGTTTTGATTTCTACATTGATATTGTGCATTTTGAGTACAAGTTGCTTCTGTTGATACATTTAAATACTCTTCTGCATATAAAGTTCTAATATATTTACTCTTTAAAGGATATACAGGTAATACTCCAGCTTTTGATACTATATCACAAGTATCTTTAACAAAATTACTAGTTAAATATGTAGGATTATTTACTCCAATTACAGTACCTAATTGATTCATACATACATCCATTTTTTCTAACATTGATTTATAACTTTTTATTACCAATTCTTCATAACCAGTTGTACCATAAAGAGTATCAATAAATGGAGTTAATAATGGAGTAGTTAACTTTCTATCTCTTACAATATTTATTGAACCATCACTATTAATGCTTACTATTCTATAACAAGTATTAGTTGTTAAAGTACAGTTAGTATTACCTCTATCCCAAGGTACTACTATATAATTATTAACATTTGTTCCACTATTAGTATCAGTTAAGTATCCATTAGAAGTTTGTAATCCAGATACATTCGATTTAGTAATTCCACCTCTATAAATATATTCATTTCCCCATTTATATAGTCCATTACCAGCATATTTATTTACATTAACATCCTTTGCTCCAACAGTCGCCAATATAGTAGTATCAAGTTGAATTGCAGGTTGTGGAACATCCGGATCAGAATATATTATTAATTCATAAACTACTGCATTATTATTCGAAGTATCTATTCTTCCGTATAAATAACCATTAACTTCTTCATCATTTATGGGATTGTTTACTGGACACTTTAAATAATTCTTACATAATTCGCTAATATAAATAGGTTCTGATAAACCTATATCAAAATCAAGAGCATACATTTCTGCTGCTGTTTTAATCATGCTTACAACCTCTTCTTTTGATTTTTGTTTTGATTTATCTAACATATCAGTAATTGATGGTATAGATATTACAACAATAATAGATACTATTACTAGTACTACTAATACCTCAATTAAAGTAAAAGCTTTTTTATTCATAAAACCCTCCTATTAATTATCATACCTATATGATAATTCACCATCTCCATTTATAAAGCTTGTAACAGAACCATCCATAACCGAACTATCTACTGGATCTATTATTGGACATTGTAAATATGCCTCAGTACACAAAGTAGATACAGTTACAGTAGTTCCTGAATTATTTACTAAATATTGTCTTCCTGCATTTATTATTAATTCAACTTTAGTTTGTCTTTCCTTTATATTTATATCATCTTTTGCTGAAAAGAAATTTGGTAAAGCTATAACCAATATTATTCCAAGAAGCGCTATAATAGCAATTACTTCAATCATAGTAAAAGCTTTTTTATTCATAACTTCACCCTCTATCTTTATTTATTATATAATTATTACTCAATAAAATCAAACTAAAATAAAAAATAATGTACATAGTACACTATTCATTATTTGAAAAGAAATCATCGAAGAATTGATCATCACTATTATCTTCTTCTTTAATTGATTTTATTACATCATCGATATTAGTATTAATCTTTATTTCTTCTGTTACAGGTTTATCTTCAGATTTTGGTTTTTCTTCAGTAACCTTTACTTCTAATGGTTTATTTTCTTTTTTATCCTCTTTCTTTTCTTGATCCTCTTCTTCTTCAAGTTCTGCTATCTTAGCATCTATCTTCTTAATCAATTCATCTATATCAAATGATGAATCTCCTTGAGGTTGAGATTTCATTCCAGGTACTGGAGGTCTTTCTCCCATATAAGGATTTCTTTTATAAAGTTCCTCTTGAAATGGATTTCTTAAACCTGGTTCCATAATAGGTTTATTAGCTTTTGTCATATCTTGATCACCAAACATTTTCTTTTGTCTAGCTTCATTTACAAATTCTTTTAAATCAAAATATTCAATAGGTTTCTTTGTTCTTTCAGGAAAAACTCCTTCAGGGAACTTAGGTAAATTCCATTTGATTTCTGATGCAAACTTTAAAGTGGTTTTAAATGGTGAGCTACGATGTTTTAATATAATAGCATCTTTAAATTTCAATCTTTGAAGTTCTGCAACACTTATTAAAGGTCTTACTTCTTCTTTTCCTTCTTTTCCTTTTGCTTTTATTTTTCTATCACCCGCTAATTTACTTATTTCTTCAAGTGATTTTAATTCACTACTCAATAAATAAATAGTATTAGCACAGTTACCTTTTATAGTTTCTGCTTCTTCTGCTCCATATACTTGATTTAATTGAGCAAAGTTTTGGATAATTAAATTGAATCTTATTTGTCTAGATCTTGCTGCTGTAATCATAGTAGTAACATCTTTTAAAGCAGGTAAGTTAGCAAACTCATCTAATATAAAGTTAGTTCTAACTTTTAACATACCATTAGAATTATTTTGAGCAACATCTATTAAACTTTCATAACATTGTTTAATAAATATAGTAGCAAGAGCATGGTAGGTTTTCTTTTCATCTTGTATTACTAGGAATACTGCAGTCTTTTTTCAGATAAGTTTTCGGCCATTGCGAATATATTAACCTTTTGTCTAAATACTGATATAATTCCACCTTGTGTTTCATTTGGTGCATTTACAGTACCTGATGCATTTATATATGCAGAGTTTTTCTCATCTTTCATAGAAAAATATTCTTTCATATATGTTGAAGAACCCAATTTTTTTTCTCCAATTGTAAGCATTAATATTATAGAATTTAAATTTATTTGATCTATATCAGTAACATCTTGAAATAATCCTTGTGCAAGCCCAGTAAAGAAATCTGATGCTGTATTTTGCCAAAATGGATCGTCTGTTTTTTCGTCACTTAATATGTTTATAGCTAAGTCTCTTAATAACTCATTACTTTTATCGCTATTACCTGCCTTATATAAATTATATGGTAAGGTAAGAGGATTCCAAGCATTTCCTTTTTGAGGCTCTCTAAAGTTTAGTACTACTATGTTATAATTTTTTGATTTTAAATACTCATAGTTATTTCTATATATTTCACCTTTAGGATCTGTGATAATCATAGATTCGCCTTTTTTTGCAAGTATATTTACTAAAGGTTGAACCATACAAGAAGTTTTTCCTGAACCGGTTGCTCCAACAATAAGGGAATGTGATTCACCATCATCTACATATAATTCGTTTTCTCTTACTATTAAAGGAATACCACCAGCATCATATGTCTCATCAGAGGGATTAATTCTCTTTACTCCTCTTCCTGCTTTTATTTCTTTTTCCTTAGCCCAAGTTTCATAACCATCACTGTGTTTATCGACTTTAATAAAACCAAAACCTGATTCTCTTTCAAAGAAGTGAGAAGTTACCATTAATCCTATCATAACTAAACCAGATAAAAAGAAAGCTATCGTGTATACAATATACTCTGGTAGAAAAGCTGGGAAAGGATTTAATCCATGAAATGTTCCTGTTTTAACAAAACTAGATAAGTTTAAAACAACTATAGCAACACAATATAAGAATACTGCTGCTACTGAAAGATATTTAATAATATCAGTTCCCGTTGCTTTAAACTTTAATTTCATATTACTCCTTACAATTTTGCTTTATTTGTCTTTAAAAATTTGGCACCTATAAACAAAACAACCGATATAAATAATACTCCTATTATAACAAATATTATAGATTTTGTTTCACTTTTTGCTTTATAGTCTTCTACAATGTTCTTTCCACTTCTTTTAAATACTATTTCTATATTTTTAGATTCACTTATTGGAGAATAATTCCAATAGTACTTATTTGTTTTTTCATCAAAGCTAGATGCATTATTTTTTATTACTTCATATGGTACAGAAATACCAATATTTAAATATACTATATCTCCTTCACCTATTATATCGTTATTAATTGCGGATGCAGTTAGATAACAATAATCATTATTACAAAAAGTTTTAAATCTTTCATATTTACCTTCTAAGAATATTGGATCTTTAAAGTTATTAAAAGAAGATGTTTTTTGTAATGAGAAATTTTTATCATTACCAACAGAGTTATCTATAAAAGTATAGTTATTATCTATTGCATCTTTCTTAACACTCGCTAGTAAGTTATCATAGTATTCTTTATCGATAGTAGAATTCTCTTGATCAAAGTTAAGATTATCGTATTTAAAATTTATTTCTTCATTTATGTTTAAACTCTCATCAATATTAAAATTATAATATACTGTGCATCCAGAGAGCATATACATACTAAATATTATAAATAATAATTTTATTTTCTTCATATAATCTCCTACTTATAAGTTGCAAATGAATTTAATTCTTTCCAATATTTCTCATTGGCTAATTTTCTATCTACTCTTACACCATTTGATGAAGAGTGGATAATAATTACAGAATCTCCAGCATCTGGAACTCCATTATAGTTATCATCTTCATATCCCATAAACATCATAACGTGTCTTGAGTTTCCCGAATAATTATAAGCATCTCCATACTTACCACCTGTAGAATTACATAGAATATCTCCCGGAGTAAGAAGCGGTAATATACTATCACCGAAATTCTTAAATTCAGGTACTGATTCAAATTGAGTAGAAAGTGTATAATCTGTTTCAGAATTACATACAGTTGTCATTATTGGAAACGTTTGATTGTCAAATACTTGGAATGTATGATTTAGCACCCAATTAACAAATCCAGCGCAATCTAATCCCGCTAAACCTGCTGTATATGTACCCGCATCATCTTGGTAACTAATATCGTTTCTTGCTTCAGCAGCTTCATTTTCATAATATGGAGTTCCATTATAAGTGTATGTATGTAATGTTCCCCACTTTGGATTAAAGCCTTCTTTATAATAAGCGTGTCCCCATGGTGAACATCTAATAGCGGCATAACTATATTTCATTGCGTGCTCTCCAATAGTACCATCAGGCTTAATATCGATACATTCGGGTTCTCCTATGCCACAAGCACCACAGTATCTTACTTTTCCAAGTAATGACATCGCATAAGTTAAAGCTCTCTTTCCTGCCGTAGTTGGAGCGGTATCCGCAAAAAATCTAGCAGTTGGCATATATTTCTTTAAGTTACTTTTACATTTCGATTCACTTTCATAAGTTGTACAATCTTCCCATCCTGGTATAGGTACGATTAAACATTCACCTTCATACTTCTCTATACTTGAATCAGGATCATCTTTTATTTCTTTATATTTTGCTAGAGCATTAGCTACAAAATTATGTTCATTATAGAATTTATTATTTAAATCATCAGCCGGTATATTTGAATATAACGCTTTTAATATAGCGGATATAGCAGCTTCATCTGATAATTTAATTCTATTTCCTCCATGTACACTACCTTGAGATTCTCCTTCTCTAAGTAGCTTTGATGGAGATACTCCAAATGCTGCTGCAACACTTTCTAATGTTTCCCCACCTTTAACAGAATACAAAGGGCCATCAAAGCCTTCCATTGTATTCATTATCTCTTCTATATGTGGGTTATTATGTATTGCGTAATTAAATATTGTTTGTACAAATTCAAAGTTATTTGAATATATTATATCGTACATCTCTTTAGAACTCTTATATCCAAACATAGAATATGAACTACTAGGAATAGAAGTAAAACCAAATGATAATCTGTCATATACTTTCTTATCCATTTTACCAATATATTCCAATAATTTTTGTCTACCAATTAGATTCTTAGTAGCGTCTTCAAAATATATCATTGTTCCATCTGAATCAACTTGATACTTTTCAAAATCTATTTTTCCATTAATCTCACTAAAGCTTCCTTTTTTACTTTCATAAATATCTTTAAAATAATTTAAATCATAATCTAATTTCATTAAAGCAAAATCTCCAAAAAAACTTTTCTCATTATCAATTACAGCTCTAATCAAATCAAAACTTAATCTTTCTTTAAATGCATAAACTGCAACACCACCATTTAAAGAACAACTTCCTGCTGGGTTTGTTTTACTAGAAATGCAATTATATGAATAGTTTCCGGCATCAGTAAATAAGTTTTCTGGGTTAGCATAAGATCTTCCTCCAGATTCATTTATTGAGTATAATCCAAAATGAAGATGTGCTCCAGTAGATCTTCCAGTTGATCCCATTACACCAATTACAGTTGATTTTGAAACGGAACTTCCCACAGTATATGAGGAAGGTGATTGCATATGCAAATACTGACTATAATATGTAGTACCTCCAAGATTATGTTCTATAATTACATAATTTCCTGCTCCTTCACTAAAACCAGATTCAGAAACAACTCCATCATATATAGAGTATATATTTGTATCTTCTTTAGCTACTAAGTCTATTCCACTATGGAATTCATATTTCTTATCTGAATCTCCAACAGGATTTGGTCTATTACCATATCTTGAAGTAATAGCATAGTAACCATTAAATGGTGATCTAAGTTCAATCAATATATCTGGTGGAACATTACCCGGAAAATAACATCTTTCATCATCACCATCTTCTACTCCAAATAAAAACTTCCATACTTCATATGAATTCATAATATCAATAACAACATAATCTACATCTCCAGCTTTTTCAACATAATCTGTATATAATAAATCAATTATTGTAACTTCATTTTTTCTTACTTTTTCTGCAAATCCCGGATATTTATCAATTTTTTCATATATTCTGTTTAGATTTTTAACATATGAATATACTCCATCTATGAATCCCACAATTGGATTTAATATTACATATGCTGGGTATCTTAAACCGTTATTTCCAAAATCCAACTTAGTATTTGCCAATCTAAAAGCAAAACCATCTTCATCGTATTGTTCTCTATAGTAGTATATATATCTATCTTCTTCAGATAAATTTTCACCAGCGCTCAAATCAGAACAGGATGTCTCTTCTTTTGTCCGATCTATTTCTTCAACATATTTTGAGGATATGAATGAAGAACTTAATACTAATTCTCCATCTGCATTCTTTCTAAAATCACACCTATATGTATATTCTTTAATAGATATTAAACTATCAAATATAGCGTCAATATAATTTACTCTCTCATCTAATTTCTCGTTATCCAATCTAGCAACTTTAGTTGTTGTTCCATCTTTATTTACAACTATTTCTACTGTCTCTTCCCATTCATCTTGTGCCCCATCATAATACAGGGCCGCGGAAACGAGAGGTATATTAATTTTCTTTTGATATTTTTTAGAAAATTTATTATTTGCTTCAATAATTTTATTCATAAGAGTTTGTTCATTAGAAGCAAAAGATCCATATTTAAACAAATTTTTAGCACTTTCAAAAAATGAATTAGCAACCTTGACTACATTGTGAGTAAAGTCTACAACAGCACCTACAATTTCCGCTATAGGTTCAACGATCTTTAACAACATTCCAAGTATTAATATTATAAATAGGATTGCTGCTGCTGCACTTCCAATAATGTAATAAAGTTTTAATTTTTTCACATTCTTCTTTGATACTATGCTTTCTTCAGCATCTTCTTTTCCTTTAAAAGGGTTATCTTTTTTAGAACTATCAACAAAAGGAGAGTCATTACTTTCTCCATCTTTTTTCTCATTAGGTTCTTCGTTTCCTTCTTTCTTTTCGGATTCGGGTTTATTAGTCGAATCATCTGCTTTAGAAGGATTATTGTTAGCTCTTTTTTTTATTATAGGATTATCGGCCACTCTATCCATAGCGCCTTTTATTAATGGATTCTTTGCTAATTTGTTAACGGCAAGATTAGAAAGCCCTGGTGGAACACCATGAGCTTGCAATGCTTTATTACCAATTTGTTTTCCAACCTCTGTTACTTTTTCTCTTGAGTTTTCTTTTTCAATATCATTGTCATCCATTAATAATCACCACCCATACTGTTGTTTAGA
>CAZKBC010000020.1:0-7157 GCA_964551265.1 uncultured Muribaculaceae bacterium
ATCTAAATCATTATAAGCAGATTCAGTTATACCCCAAGGTAATTTAGAATCAACTTCTTTTATGAAATCTTTTTGAACATAATGTCCAAATGAATATGTTTCATCAAGTAACGTATATGGAAAAGATTCCATAAATATTAACGGCATGAAATATTCAAAAGCAGTACCATTCCAAGATATTAATCCTTTTCTAAATTTATGTTTTGTTAAGCTTTTATCTAATGAGAACCAATGTCTATAAGGAACTTGTTTTAAACAAATTGCAATATAACTTATAAGTCTACTCTCAGATAAGAACTTATCATAATTATAATTAGATAATACATCATTTCCAACATCAAAACCAATAGAGAAAACATCTGAATCTTTTTCGTATAAATATTCAAACCTAGTTTCATCAATTAATTTTTCTATTCTTTCTGATAATGCTTCATAATCGTTCTTTGAATTTAAAAATTCTTTAACTACAAATAAACAAGCTACAAAGTTACCACTATCTACAGTTGAAACAAAATATGGTGTCATTTTTTTTGTATCTAATATGTTATACCAATTGTATAAATGTCCATGCCATTTCTCTAATCCTTCTACACTTGTAATAATATTAGATATCTTATCTATTGCTTCTTCTAATTTAATATATTTAAGTTCATAAGCACATATTATAGAAGTAAGTGAAAATCCAATATTAGTAGAAGAAGTTCTATAATCTAATTTATTTCTTCTATTCAATTGATAATTATCAGGTATTAAATAGTTATATTTTTTTACTAAATAATGTTCAAAGAATCTCCAAGTTTTATTTGCCAACTTTTCATATTCATTAATAGTGTTCTCAGGTAAAAATGCTGATTTTCTTACAAAGTCTTTACTTAATAAGAACATCAATACTGGAGAAAATAACCAAGTAAATGATAAAGCAAATACTGTTAAATAAAATTGTGGTTTAAATATTACTGATAACATTACAAATATTAAAACAATTATAATAGATTTTTTAAAATTATCTATATATGTAGTAATATCTCCCTTTGATTTCTTATCGACTTCATCTGCAGTAACCCAATCTAATCTATGCTTTTTAGTTATAAACAATCTATTTATCGTTCTTACTATAGCATCAGTATATAAATGTGATTCAAAAGGTAATACCGCAATTGCAACAGATGATTTAATCAATATAGATGTAAATCCTCTTATTAAATTTAAATAATATTTTAAAAACATAGTGTATTTTCTTTTTCTAAATAAAGAAATTATATAAAATATAATAGGTATAGTTATAATTAATAAAGCAAAAGCCAAATAACAATTAGGATTACCTCTACCTATTGTAAACCCATATAATAAGAAAAGCATTAAAAAGCCACGACCCATACTTCTTCTTAAATTATCAAATATTTTCCATCTAGAAATTAAATTTAAAGGATTATTAACTAATTCTCCATCTTTATTTAATACTTTATTCTTTAACCAAAATAATATTTGCCAATCTCCTCTAGTCCATCTATGATGTCTTGCTGTATCATTTAAATACTTTGAAGGAAATCCATCAAATACTTCTATATTAGAAGCAAATCCAGATCTTAAATAATTACCTTCTAATAAGTCGTGACTAAGAATAAGATTATCTGGAAATGCATTTTTTAATAGTTTTTGAAATATCTCTAAATCATATATACCTTTTCCAACAAAGCTTCCTTCATCAAATACATCTTGATATAAATCAAATGTAGTTCTAGAATATACATCTAATCCTCCTAAACCACCATATAACTGCGAATATTCAGACTTGTTTGTAACTTCTATTTCTATATTAACTTTAGGTTGTATCATAGCGTGGCCTTGAATAACTCTAGTTTCTTCAATATTAAGATATGGTTTATTCATAGGATGTATCATTACACCTACTAATTTTAATGCAGTAGATAATACTAATTTAGTATCAGCATCTAGTGTTATTACGTATTTAATCTTTTTATTGAAATTATTAAATGTATTAGTTCTATATCTAATATTTATTTCTTCTTTAGATAGTCTTCCTAATAATAGATCATTAAATTCAATTAAAGCTCCTCTTTTTCTTTCTCTTCCCAAGTAACATTCTTGATCTTCACTATAAAATCTATTTCTATATGCAAAATAAAATATTTCTTCTCCATATTTATTATTTAATTGTTCAACAATTCTATTACCAGCTTCTACTACCTCTTCATCATATGAATTATCTTCTGTTTTTGATGCAGGAGCATCACCTAGTAATGTAAAATATAAGTTTTCTGTTTTATTTGATAAGTAGAATAACTCTAAGTTTTCAAACATAGCTTCTACTCTTTTTGAATCTTTTACAATTGTAGGTATTACTACCATAGTACTATGTTCTTTTTTTATCTTATCTTCTACTTTTAAGGAAAATAATGGTTTAGGATCAATAAATCTAATTAATATTTGAGTTATTATATCTACTGATAAACCTATCATAGGAATAAGCACTAATATGAAGGCAAATATATCAGTAAATATGAATACTGTAAGCGCTAAAAGTAATGCAAATAATACAACAGAAGCTATATATAAATACGCTAATAAATTATTGTTTTTACTTTCAAAAAGATAAAAACCTATATGTTTATTTTCTTTATTTGATCTATTAACTAATTTTAATACAAAATCATATTCACTTCTGCAATTGGATTTCTTTGCTATTTCTTTTCTATATCTATATTTACTCTCATCTGTCATTCCTTCATAATATCCAGCTTTTTCATTTAATAATAACTTCTCTGCAAAACTAATATTTGAATAAAAATCATGAGCTTCTACATCTATAGGATTTTTAGAAAATTTCTTGATAGATGAGAATATATTCATAATTAATATATTCTCATTAATCAAAGCTTCTTGTTGCTCTGTAATTATTTTATTTAATTCTATTCCTTTTTCTTTAAATATAGAATCCATTTTTATTTGGATCTTTTCTGCTGAAACTCCAAGCTCTCCTAATTTATAATTTAATTCTTCTATATAGTAAGGTTTATTAAGTATTGTTTCATCTATCTGTATGATATTTTCTATATTAAAATTAGAATCATTTTTCTTTGTATTAATCTCTTCAAATAATTCTTCTATCTCGATTTTTTGCATTAACTTAGAATTTAATGTGTAGCATAAATCTCCTAATTTATCAATTAAGCATACTCCTATTAAATTATATATATATTGAATCTCTAAATAAGAAAAATAATGATTTGTACTCTCTTGATAACTATTTAAAACAGTAAATAAATATTTATAATTTAATTGAAAATTTTTATCTTCAAGTATTTTATAAACTAAATTATATATTTTTTCTTTATTTTTTACTCTTCTATAATTTTTAGTATTAAAAAAATATACCAATCCTTTTTTTTGAGAATCTATTACATAATAGTTATCTATTAACCATTCACTTGTACTTCCTATACTTCTATTTTCTTTGGTTAGCTTAATTACTTTTTTATAATAATTAAAAATGATTTTATTTCTATCTATAAATCTTCTTTTTAAGTGCATTAAAAACCTCCAATTATTCCTAAGTATTATATCATATATTTATTACTTAGTCATTACTTGAATTAAGCGTTAATAAAAAGGTTTATATTAAAGTGTGTTATAATATAAACAGTAGGTGATTTATGAAAGAATATATTTTTAGAGCTTACGATATTAGAGGAATCTATGAAGATGAAATAGATTTAGATTTATCATATAAAATAGGAAGAGCTTTTGGTACTAGATTAATTAGTGAACAAAAGTATATTACTATAATTGGTTATGATAATAGATCTTCATCTGTTGATATATTTAAGGCTTTATCTAAAGGAATAGTAGATAGTGGAGTTGATGTAATTAATATTGGATTAGTTACTACTCCTATGTATTATTTTGCACTTCATATGTTTAAAGCAACATCAGGAATAATGATAACAGCTAGTCATAATCCAAAAGAATATAATGGTTTTAAAATATCATTTAATGGTAGATATAATGCTTATGGAGATCAAATACAAGATTTTAAAGAAACAGTTAAAAAAGAAGAATTTAAGAACGGAAAAGGCACTATTATAAATCAAGATATAAAAGAAAGATATGTATCTTTTACTCTAGCGTCTATTAGGTTAGGAAATAGAAAAATAAAGGTTGTAATAGATAGTGGTAATGGAACTTCATCTGTTGTTGTAAAAGATATATTTGATAAGTTAGATGTAGACTATGTACCAATATTTACTGACTCTAATCCAGATTTTCCAAATCATCATCCAGATCCAAGTGTAAGAGAAAATACAAAAGACTTAACAGATACTGTTATTAAAGAAAAAGCAGATGTGGGTTTTGCATATGATGGAGATGCTGATAGATTAGGAATAGTAGATGAAAAAGGTAATTTAATTCCAATTGATCAATTTATGATTATAATAATAAGAAATATAATAAATAAATTAGATGATAAGAGAATATTATATGATGTTAAATGTTCAAAAGCATTAGAAGATGAGATAGATAAATTAAAAGGTATTAAAGTTTGTTCTAGAACAGGTAATTCATATTTAAGAGCTAAAATAGAAACAGATAAAATAGAGTTTGGTGGAGAATTATCTGGTCATGTATTCTTTAATGATAAATTCCCGGGATATGACGATGGTATTTATGCATCTTTAAGATTACTTGAAATATTAAGTAATACAGACCTTAAGTTAAGTGAATTACTTAATGGAATAGTAAAATATCACTCTACAGATGAATTAAAGATGTCTATAGAAGAAGATAAGAAGAGTTATCTAATACAAAATCTATATAAATATTGTCAAATTAAGAAGTATAAATATTTAGATATAGATGGTTGCAAAGTAATATTTGATGATGGGTTTGCACTCGTTAGACCATCTAATACAGGTCCTAATATAACACTAAGATTTGAAGCAAAAACAGATATAAGATTAAAAGAAATACAACAAGAATTTGAAGATAAAATAAAAGAAATATTAAGTTAATATTTCTTTTTTTCATTCTCTCCTCTATTTTTAAATATTAGAGTAATTGGAGTACCTTCAAAATCAAAGGATTCTCTAATTTTATTTTCTAAATATCTTTCATAAGAAAAGTGAATTAATGTCTTATCATTTACTTGTAATAAAAACTTAGGAGGTTTATTATCTATTTGATTAACATAGTATATCTTTAATCTCTTACCTTTATAAGAAGGCGGATGATTAAGTGATACAGCATCATTTATTACATTATTAATTTGACTAGTTTGAATTTGTTTAATCCAATTACTATATACTTTTAATACCTCGGGCATCAATGTATGTATTCTTTTTTTAGTTAAAGCTGATAAGTATACTATTGGTGCATAAGTCATAAATGCAAAACGAGTCTTTATTTCTTTTTCAAATTCTTTCATTGTTTTGTCAGTCTTATCCCATTTATTTACTACTAAAACTACTGCTTTACCACTATCAAGAGCATAACCCGCTATATGAGTATCTTGTTCTATTATTCCTTCTTCAGCATTAAGCACTATTAAACATACATCACTTCTATCTATTGCTTTTAAAGCTCTAAGAGCGCTATATCTTTCAATATTCTCATATACTTTACCACTTTTTCTAATACCAGCAGTATCTATTACTACAAATTCTTGATTATCATAAGTAAATTGAGTATCAACAGAATCTCTTGTAGTATTTGCTATTTCAGATACTATTAATCTATCCTCATTTAATATAGCATTTACTAAACTTGATTTACCTACATTTGGTCTTCCTATTACTGAAAACTTTAAAATAGAAGGATCATATTCAATATCTTTAATATCTTTAAAATTAGATACTATTAAATCTAGTAAATCATTAGTATTATCTCCGTGTTCAGCACTTATTGTAATATAATCATCATATCCAAATTTATAGAAATCATAAGCATTATCTCTAGAAGCTTTATTATCTATTTTATTAATAGTTACTATTACCTTTTTATTAGATTTTCTTAATATTTCATTTATTATTTCATCTTCTACTGATAATCCTATTTTACTATCTACAATGAATAAAATAACATCAGCTTCATCTATTGCTAGTTCTGCTTGAGCCTTAATTTCTTTATTAAATTTTTCATCTTCTATTGTAATACCACCAGTATCAATCAAATGAAATTTATAATCTTTATATTCACACATACTATAAATTCTATCTCTTGTTACACCAGGAGTATCATCAACTATAGAAATTCTTTTTCTTGCTATACGATTAAATAATGTGGATTTCCCCACATTTGGTTTACCTATAAGTGCAACAGTTGGAATTTTCATAATATCACCCCAAAACTTTATAAATTATAGCATAGAAAGAAAAAAAAACATAATTGTTTTTTAATCATCTATGAAATCTAAGTATTTTTCTATTATTTCATGTACTTCTTTCTTACCTTCTTTAGATACACTAGAGAATAATAATAAAGAATCTCCCATTACTAAATCTATTGTACTTCTTATTTGATTAATATTTTTTTCTCTTAAACTCTTAGATACTTTATCAGTTTTAGTAGCTACTAATACTACTTTTAAATTATAATACTTTAAGAAATTATACATTATTAAATCATCTTGTGTAGGTTTATGTCTAAAATCAATAATCATAAACACTTCTTTTAAATTTTCTCTATTTTGAATATACTCTTCGATCATTTTTCCAAATTTTAATTGTGTTTTTTTATTAGTAATAGCATATCCATATCCTGGAACATCTACTAAGTGGAAGTCTTTATTTACTAAGTAAAAATTAAGAGTTTGAGTTCTTCCTGGTTTATTAGAGGTTTTTGCTAAACTCTTTCTATTCATTACCGTATTTATAAAACTACTTTTTCCCACATTAGATCTTCCTAGTACTAGGAATTCTGGTATTCTAGTAGGAGGATATTGACTCTGTCTTACAGCACTTATTACTATGTCTGCACTTACAATTTTCATAAGTTCTCCTTATATTTTTTTGCCACTTCATCTAACTCTTTTATTATTTCTTCTACTTGATCGAAACTATCTATTCTAATACCACTAGCATACTTGTGCCCACCACCATTATATTTACTAGCAACTTCATTTATTACTGGTCCTCTTGATC
>CAZKBC010000020.1:7167-11395 GCA_964551265.1 uncultured Muribaculaceae bacterium
AGAAAGTTGCCCAAACTAATAATTCACTTACAAAAGAAAAATTACTAACCATATTACCAGCACTAGCGGCATCTACTTTATACTCTTTAATTATATCATTTGTAATACAAATATAACCCACATTATTTTCGGTTATTATCATATTTTGAGATATATAACCTTGTAGTTTTAGTTCTTTCATATCTCTCATATATACTTTCTCATATATATTATTTTTATCTATATTATATTTATCTATTAAATCACATACTAATCTTATAGTTCTAGTACTAGCATTCTCATATAAGAATCTATTAGAATCAGAAATAATACCAATCATAATAAATTCTGCTGCTTCTTTAGTCATTTTTAATTTTGTATTATTAGAAAGATCCGCTATCATCTCACTAGCACTCGAGTATGTATCATCAATCCATTCTATATCACAAAATTCTTCGTCAAAAGGATGATGATCTATCTTAATGGTTTTATCATATCTATCGAAATGTTCTATATCCATTCTTCTTTTTATAGGAGTATCTAATAATATTAAAAGAGATTTTTCATAATCAAAATCTTCACTTATAATATCAGTATCTCCAATAATTTTAAACTTAGAAGATCTGCTTCCAGCTGCATAAACTTTCTTACTAGGGAAATTACTAAGAATCAATTGTTTTAATGCAAATTGAGACCCTAATGCATCAGGATCAGCTCCTATATGTCTTGAAATAACAATATTTTTATATTTTTTTATTTCATTATAAATTTCTTTATACATAATACCTCTTAACTAATTAATTCATATGTTTCTTTTGCAATCATAAGTTCTTCGTTAGTTGGAATTATATAACATGAAACTTCTGATTCATCATTAGAAATCTTTTGTATCTTTCCTCTAACATTATTATTTTCTTTGTCTATAAATATATTTAAACTAGATAATTTATTCATTATTTCTTCTCTAACCATAGATGAATTTTCACCTATTCCAGCAGAAAATACAATAGCATCAGGTTTGTTTAATAATACAAAGTAATGAGATATAAACGCTATTATTCTATTTACAAATATATCTTGTGCTAACCTACATCTTGCATTACCAGCTTCAATGCCTTCTTCTATTTCTCTTGAATCTCCACTTAAACCACTAACACCTAGAAAACCGCTCTTCTTATTTAATTCGTTTGTAACTTCATCAATTGTTTTTCCAGTAGTTTTCATAATATAAGATATTATTGAAGGATCGATGTCTCCGCATCTTGTACCCATTGCTATTCCACCTAATGGAGTAAATCCCATAGAAGTTGCTACTACTTTTCCTGCATCTACTGCAGTAATACTAGAACCACTTCCTAAGTGACAAGTAATTACTTTAGCATTCTTATTATTTAATAAATTACATACCGTATTATATAAATATTTATGACTTGTTCCATGAAATCCATATCTTCTTACATTATATTTTTCATACCATTCATAAGGTATTGGATATATATATTGACTTTCATCCATAGTTTGATGGAAAGCTGTATCAAAGACTGCTACATTCTTTAAGTTTGGAAGTAGCTTTAAAGATTCATTTATACCCATTAAGTTAGCGGGATTATGTAAAGGAGCTAAAGGTACAAATGTTTCTATATCTTTTATAACATTCTCATCAATTAATATACTTTTATTATATTTACTTCCACCTTGTACTACTCTATGTCCTATTCCTTCTATATCGTTTAAAGAATTAATAACCTTTAAATTAACTAACTCTTCTAAGAATATTTTTATTGCTTTTTCGTGATTACTTAATTCTATTTCTTTTTTTATCTTTTCACCATTAATCTTTATTGAATAAAAACTATTAGCTTCACCTATTTTTTCAAAATTAGCGGATACTAATACTTCTTCTTGTGGCATTTCGAATAATTGAAACTTAACTGTTGAACTACCAGCATTAATACATAATATCTTCATATAACCTCCAATTTCATTTATATTATAACATATTATTAAAGCAAATCTTTAAAAGTGTTGTACTCTGATATCTTTATAGTAATTACATTATTTATACATTCATTAATCATATTATTATAATCAATATTAGATTCATACTTTTCACATAATTCTAAAGTAGGATTTAATACTGGATGATCTGGCACAAATATAGTACAACAATCTTCATATGGAAGTATACTAATATTATAAGTACCTATATTATTTGCAATTGGTATTATATCAACCTTATCCATACACGCTACAGGTCTTATTATTGGCATATTAGTAACATTATTTATTACATAGATATTTGGTATTGTTTGACTAGATACTTGGCCTATACTTTCTCCGTTTATAATCATTTTAATATCTAGCTTCTTAGCAAGACTCTCAGTAATTCTATACATCATTCTTCTCATAATTGTTATTACATATGATTTATCAGCTTTTTTATAAATAGCTTCTTGAATACTTGTAAAAGGTATAATATATAAATTTATATCATATGAATAAGTATTTAGTATCTTACAAATATTAATTACTTTATTTCTAGCTTCCAAACTAGTATGAGGCATTGATTCAAAATATATAGCATCTATTGAAACACCTCTTTTAAGGGCCAAATAACCCGCAACAGGAGAATCTATTCCACCGCTTAGCATTAACAGTCCTCTACCATTACTACCTACTGGGTAGCCTCCTAAACCTCTATATTCATCATAATATATATAAGTGTTAACATTATCTCTTATTTCTATTATTAATTCTATTTTAGGATTATGAACATCTACTTTAATATCTAAATTATCAAGTACATATGAACCCACTATTCCATTTATTTCTATTGAATCATATTCAAATGCTTTATATATTCTTTTAGTTTCAATCTTAAAGGTTTTATTATCAGTTTTACTTATTATTTCTAATGATTTTTCTTTTATATCTTCAATATTAGTTTTAACAACATAAGAAACAGAAACTCCAATTATTCCCGGTATATTTCTTAGTATATTAATTATATTATTTTCTTCAGTCTCTATATATTCTATATACATTCTAGATCTATTTTTAATTATTTTACATTTATAACCTTTAAGAGATCTTTTTATATTTGATTCTAACTTATCTATAAAATATAATACATTATCTTTCTTTGTAGATAATTCTGCATATCTAATCATAATAATTTTGTTCATATATCCTCAATTCGAAGTTGATTATATCATTTTAAGACAATAAAAAAAAGAGATTTCTCTCTTTAATTACTATTAAGCGGCTTTAGCTTTTGAATCGTTTTCGAATCCCGCTAGAACAGCAAGTCTTTCAACCACACTATTCATTTTAGTTTCGAGACTATCAGCTCTTTGTTTTTCAGATAGTGCTTCTCCAGCAACTTCTCTTAATTCAATAACCATTTTCTCTTTTTCACTTAATTCTGATTTTAAACTGCTAATTGTTGTATCATATTCATTTCTAATATCAGATAATTGACCACCTAATATTTCAATTTTCTTAGATAATTCTGAGTTCAAAGATTTAGTTTCATCTAATTCTTCATTCATTGTAGAAACTTTTGTTCTAAGTGAATCATTTTCTCCAATTAACATAGCATTATTAGAAAACATTTTTTCTCTTTCATTTTTTATTTCTTCTAATCTTCTCATTATTAACGAAAGATCTCTAGTAGGTTTTGGTCCTACTGCAGATACTTCTTCCTTAGGTTCTTCAACAACCACTTCTGGCATTGATACTTCCGCAACTGGTTCTTCCACAGGAAGTTCTACAGTTACTTCTGATACAGGTTCTACCACAACTGGTTCTTCCACAGGAAGTTCTACAGTTACTTCTGGCATTGATGCTACCGCAACTGGTTCTTCCACAGGAAGTTCTACAGTTACTTCTGGCATTGATGCTACTACAACTGGTTCTTCTACATGTGATTCTTGTACTTCTGGTACTTGAACCAAAGTAGGTTCTTCAACTGCTTTATCATCAATAGCATTCATTCCTTTAAATATTGCTGTTTTTATTTCTCCTTTAGCATGAACTTTTCTTTGTTCTGCATCTTTAACAAAAACAACATTTTCTTTATTTTCAACTTTAGGAGTTACCTCTTCAACAACTGGTGTTGAAACAACAGTTGGTTCAGAACTTACAATTTCTACTACTGGTTCAATAGCTTGTGGTTCTTCAACTACTTCTTGAACGTTTGTAGGTGATACATTAGAAACCTCAACAACAGGTGCTGAATCGTAAACCG
>CAZKBC010000020.1:11405-11775 GCA_964551265.1 uncultured Muribaculaceae bacterium
ACTTATTTCAACGCTACCCGTTGGTAAAACAATAGTTGGTAACTCATTCGTTACAAAAGCCTTGACTTCATAACGCACCAATTTAAATCTTGATACTTGATTCTTATACATATCAGAAAACTTAAAATTAGCATCATCCTTCAACACCTTTGGTTCTTCTACAACTTCTTGAACATTTGTAGGCGCAACATTAGGAACCTCTACAACAGGTGCTGAATCGTAAACCGGGATTGGTTCTACTTCTTCAACTTGTTTATTCATTCCTAATAATTCTCTCGTTTTTGATATAACTGAATAGTAAACATACTTTATTGCATCCTTCGGATTTTGTCTAGATAGTATTGAGCGAGCGGTTGCCAAAAAAGCTTTC
>CAZKBC010000021.1:0-11204 GCA_964551265.1 uncultured Muribaculaceae bacterium
TTTAATCGAAGCCGAATCTATAATGGATTTAATTAATTCAAAAACAGAAAGTGCAAGAAGATTAGCTTTTAATGGTATTAACGGTAATATTTCAAACATGATTGAATCTTTAAGGACTAAAATATCACATATATTATCAAATATAGAAGCAAATATTGATTATCCAGAATATGAGGATATATTAGTAATTACAAAAGATATTATCAATAAAGAAATATATATAATAGAAGAAGATATAAAAAAAATATTAAAAGAATCAGAAAACGGAAAAATAATAAAAGAAGGAATAAACACATTAATATTAGGAAAACCAAATGTAGGAAAAAGTAGTTTGCTAAATACATTACTAGGTGAAGAAAAAGCAATAGTGACAGAAATTCCTGGAACTACAAGAGATTTAATAGAGGGATTTATTACAATCGAAGGAATAACATTCAATATTATAGATACAGCAGGAATAAGAGAAACAGAGGATGTAATTGAAAAAATAGGAGTTAATAAATCTTTAAATTTGATTGAGGAATCAGATTTAATTATATTATTACTAAACAATAATGAGCCTTTAGAAAAAGAAGACTTAGAATTATTAGAAAAAACACAACATAGAAACAGAATAATAGTAATTAATAAAATTGATTTAGAAAACAAATTGAAAAAAGAAAAATTAAATGGTGAAATTGTTGAAATAAGTGCTATAAACAACAATATTTCGGATTTAAAAAAGAAAATGATTCAAATGTTTAATTTAGAAGAAATAATCACAAAAGATCCAAATTATTTGTTTAACAATAGACAAGTTGGTATTTTGAAGAACACTTTAGAAAATATAAAAGATATAAAATTAGGAATTGAATCCAATTTGCCAATTGATCTTATTGAAATCGATTTAAAACAAATATGGGAATCATTAGGTGAAATAATAGGAAAAAATTATAAAGAAGAGTTAGTAGACGAAATATTTAAAAACTTTTGTCTGGGCAAGTAATATGATAATTAAGAATATAGAATTAACAAATTTTAGAAATTATGATAAGCTAAAGCTTCATTTTTCTGAAGGAATAAATATTATCTATGGTAACAATGCTGAAGGAAAAACAAATATTCTTGAAAGTATATATGCCCTAGCCATTACAAAATCCCATAGGTTAAACGAAGACAAATTATTGATTACTAATCACATGGATTTCACCAAAATAAAAGGAAATATAATATCCTTAAATAAAGAAAAGAAAATGGAAATAATTATTAATAACAAGGGCAAAGGCGTAAAAATCAATGATATTGTAATAAAAAAAATAAGTAATTATATTTCAAATTTAAGAGTAATCATGTTTTTTCCGAATGATTTAGAATTAGTAAGAGGAACTCCATCTTTTAGAAGGAAGTTTTTGAATATTGAAATTGGTCAAATTGATAACAAATATTTATCTATTTTAAATGAATACAACATTTTAATTAGGAATAGAAATGAATATATTAAGAATAAGGAATATAAAGACGTAGATTTAAATTACATTTCTATACTAAATGAACAAATTGCAAAAAAAGGAACAGAAATATACATAAGACGAAGATTGTTTGTTGAACGTATAAATAATAATGTAAAATCAATATATAACAAAATATTCGAATATGGAGAGTTAATTATCAATTATGATACTAATATAGAATTAAAGAACCTTTCAAGTAAAGATATAGAAAAAAATTTAAAAGATAAATTAGAAACAAGTCTAAAAAAAGATATATTTTTAGGCTCAACATATTATGGACCACATAAAGATGATTTATCGTTTTTTCTTAATGGAAAAGAAGCCAAAGAGCAAGCTTCACAAGGACAACAAAGAATAATAGTAATATGTGTAAAATTATCTGAACTTGAAATAATTAAAGAATCTACAAATGAATATCCAGTTTTACTATTAGATGATATATTTAGCGAACTAGATGAGAAAAAGAAGAATAATATAATTAAATACTTAAACAAAGAGATTCAAACGTTTATAACTACAACAGATTTATTCAGTATAAAAGACAAGTTGTTAAACAATTCAAAAATATTCAATATTAAAGATGGAAGAGTTGTTGAAAAACAACAATAGTTCAATTTAATGCTATTAAACGCTTCATTTTGTGGTATAATTATTATGTAAGTATTAACCCTCACAAAAAATATTAAACAAAAAAAATGAGTGTTTTTTTACCTATAAGGAGATAACATGGAAAAAGAAAACAAGTTGCATTATGATTCTTCGGACATACAAGTGTTAGAGGGATTGGAAGCAGTAAGAAAAAGACCGGGAATGTATATAGGAACAACTGGATCCAAAGGATTACACCATTTAGTATGGGAAATTGTAGACAATTCGGTTGATGAAGCTTTAGCTGGATATTGCGATGATATAGAAATAACTATAGAAAAAAACAATATAATTACAGTAAAAGATGATGGTAGAGGTATACCGGTAGAAATACATCCAAAAACAGGAGTATCTACAGTTGAAACAGTATATACTGTTTTACATGCTGGAGGTAAATTTGGAGGCGGAGGATATAAAGTATCTGGTGGTTTACATGGAGTTGGAGCTTCTGTTGTAAATGCTTTAAGTTCATTTGTTGAGATTACTATATATAAAGAAGGAAAGATATATTACCAAAAATTTATAAATGGTGGTAAACCAGTAGAAAAAATAAAAGTTATTGGAGAATGTGATATAGAAAGAACTGGAACAACAGTTTCTTTTAAACCTGATCCTAGTATTTTTGAGGAAACAACAGAATTTGATTATGAAATATTGAAAAATAGAACTAGAGAATTAGCGTTTTTAAATAAAGGATTAAGATTTATATTAACCGATGATAGAGAAGATGGAAAAAAAGAAACTTTTGTATATCAAGGAGGAATTTCTGAGTATGTAGCACTATTAAACAAGAATAAAACTCCAATGAATAAAGACATAATATATTTTGAAGAATCTGAAGAGGATATAAAAATTGATATTGCACTTCAATATACTGATACATATACAGAAAACATATACTCTTTTGTTAACAATATTAACACATATGAAGGCGGGACTCACGATGAAGGGGTAAAAAGAGCTTTAACAAGAGTTATTAATAACTATGGAAAAAGTAAGGGTATTTTAAAAGATAGTGATGAATTATTAAGTGGCGAGGATGTAAGAGAAGGATTAACGATGATTATCTCTGTAAAACATTCTAACCCTCAATTTGAAGGACAAACAAAAACCAAATTAGGAAATATTGAAGTAAGAAAAATATCTGACAATATTTTTGCAAAGGGATTAGAAAGATATTTAATGGAAAATCCCGAAGAAGCAAGAAAAATAATGGATAAAACATTAACTGCCGCAAGAGCAAGAATGGCAGCAAAAAAAGCTAGAGAATTAACAAGAAGAAAAGGATTGTTAGATATATCAAATCAATGGGAAAAATTAACGGATTGTTCTAGTAAAGATCCAACTATTTCTGAAATATTTATTGTAGAAGGAAGAAGTGCTGAGGGTCCAGCCAAACAAGGAAGAGACTCAAAAACACAAGCAGTAATACCAATTAGAGGAAAGATTTTAAATGTAGAGAAAGCAAGACTTGATAGAATTTTAGGCAACGAAGAAATTAGAAATCTAATAACCGCATTTGGAACTGGGATTGGGGATGAATTTGATTATTCAAAACTAAGATATTATAAGATTATAATAATGACGGATGCTGATGTAGATGGAGCCCATATTAGGACACTGCTTCTCACATTTTTGTATAGATATTTCAAACCCCTTGTTGAAAGAGGCAATGTTTATGCTGCTCAGCCACCATTATTTAGAATTTCTCACGGGAAAACCCAAAAATATGTTTTAAACGAGAAAGAAAGAGATAATTATCTTTCTACACTTCCAGATAATACTAAATATGAAATAGTTCGTATGAAGGGTCTTGGAGAAATGGACGCAATTGAACTTAGAGAAACGACTATGAACGTTAATTCAAGAACATTAATAAGATTAAATGTAGAAGATGCAATTGTTGCAGACGAAACTTTCCAATTGTTAATGGGTGAAGAAGTAGAACCGAGAAGACAATTTATAGAAGAAAACGCTCTAAAAGTTAGAAATCTAGATGTATAGGAGGAAATATGGAAGAAAAAATTATAGATAAAATTGAAGATATTAATTTATCTACAGAAATAAAAAACTCTTTTCTAGATTATTCTATGAGCGTTATTGTTTCTAGAGCGATTCCAGATGTAAGAGACGGACTTAAACCGGTACACAGAAGAATACTTTATACAATGTATGAAGAAGGTATGACACCAGATAGAAAACATCAAAAAAGTGCCAATGCAGTTGGAGCGGTTATGGGACATTACCATCCACATGGAGATTCCGCTATTTATGATAGTATGGCAAGAATGGCCCAAGAATTTACATATAGGCACGTATTAATAGATGGACATGGTAACTTCGGATCTGGAGATGGAGATAGTCCTGCGGCATCTAGATATACTGAAGCTAGACTATCAAAAATATCTATGGAATTACTTAGGGATATCAATAAAAATACTGTTGATTTTTCTGACAATTATGATGGTCAAAGAAAAGAACCTTTAATATTACCTTCGAGATTTCCAAACATACTAATAAATGGTAATATGGGAATTGCGGTTGGAATGGCAACAAATATTCCGCCACATAATCTAGGAGAAGTAATAGACGGATGTGTTGCATTTATTGAAAATCCGGAAATTTCCGTAATAGAGTTAATGCAATACATAAAAGGTCCAGATTTTCCAACTTATGGATATATTTTGGGAAATAGTGGAATAAAAAAAGCATATGATACAGGAAGAGGAACAATAACATTAAGAGGAAAAGCACAAATAATTGAAGAAGAAAACAAAAAAAGCAAAATAGTTATAACAGAAGTACCTTATCAAGTTAGTAAAACTAATGATTTAACGAAAAAAATTGGAGAATTAATAAGAAATAAACAACTAGATGGTATAAGCGACCTTCATGATGAGTCAACATTAGAGGGTATTAAATTAACAATAGAGATAAAAAAAGAATCTAATCCTAATGTTGTACTAAATAATTTATATAAACATACACCATTACAAGTTAATTATGGAATAAATCTTTTAATGTTGGTTGATGGAAGACCTAAAACTCTAGGATTAAAAGATATTTTAAATTATTATGTTGAATATCAAAAGACAATAATAATTAGAAGAACAATGTTTGATTTAGAAAAGTCAAAAGCTAGAGAACATATTCTAGAAGGATTAAAAATAGCTCTAGATAATATTGATGAAATAGTTAAAATATTAAAAAGTGCTAAAGATGATTCGAAAGCTAAAGAAGAATTAAAAACCAGATTTAGTTTGTCAGATCTTCAATCAGAAGCTATTCTTGAAATGAAGTTAAGAAGATTAACTGGTTTAGAGAGAGGCAAAATTGAAGAAGAGCTTGCAGCAATATTGTTATTAATAAAAGAATTAGAAGAAATACTTTCAAGTTCACAAAAAGTATTGGAAATTATAAAAAAAGAAATGCTTGAAATTCGTGATAAATATGCAAACGAAAGAAGAACAAAAATAGATACATCATCAATTGAACACATTGATGATGAGGAATTAATACCACAAGAAGAAATTATTATTACTTTAACTAATAAAGGATATATAAAGAGGTTACCTCTTGATACTTATAAAACGCAAAATAGAGGAGGAACCGGTGTAAAAGGTATGGCAACGAACGAAGAAGACTTTGTTGAGAACTTACTAATGCTAAATACACATGATTACTTGTTATTGTTTTCCGACAAGGGATTAATTTATAGAATAAAAGGCTATGAAGTTCCAGAATATAGTAGACAATCTAAAGGTTTACCGATTGTAAACTTACTTCCTTTGGAAAAAGATGAAGTAATAACATCAATATTAAAGGTAAATTCAGAAGAAACAAACGCTTGTTTACTATTTGCAACTCAAAAAGGATTAGTTAAACGTTGTAAAATAGAAGAGTTTTTCAACATAAGAAAGACGGGAAAAATAGCTATTAAACTAAAAGACAACGATAAGTTGATATCGGTTTTAAAAACTAATAGCAATTCAGAAGTAGTAATGGCTTCATCAAATGGAAAAATGGTAAGATTTAACGAAAACGAAATACGTATAATGGGAAGAACCGCCTCTGGAGTAAGGGGAATTAATCTTGAATCTTCCGCCATATGTATTGATGCGAATGTTGCTTCAGCAGATATTGATGTATTGGTGGTAAGTGAAAACGGATATGGAAAAAGAACAAAATTAAGTGAATATAGAATAACAAGAAGAGGCAGCAAGGGAGTAAAAACTTTAAATTCAACTGATAAAACAGGTAAAATAATAGCATTTAAATTAGTTGAAGAAGAAGAAGATCTTATGATTATCACGAATAGTGGTATGATAATAAGAATTCCTATATTACAAATTTCTCAAATGAGTAGAGTTACTCAAGGTGTAAAACTCATTAACCTAAAAGAAGAGCAAAGTGTCTCTGCAGTATTTAATGTAAAAGAATAGATTAATGTTCCACGTGGAACATTTTTCTTTTAATATATTAATAATAAGCACACATAGTGACCAGTGAGCAAAAATTATTTCCCGGGAAATTATTTCCCAAGAATATCCATTTAAATTAGAAAATAATGTTTCACGTGGAACATATATTAATTTATTGATACAAATGTGTGCTTTGCAATACAACAAGAAAACAAAAATATATTACGAAATATTTATCAATGTTTCACGTGGAACATTGATTATGTTTGCAAACATTTGCGTGAATATATTTAAATATATATCAAACCTCTTCTAATAACGATTTTGAATGCAACTTAGTTGAAATAATAATAATAATGTTATATAATTAATTTCGACGTAACAAATCGTTAATAAAAACAGGTCAGGATCGAAAGATAGCAGCCATATTAATTTGATTTGTGTACGTCGTTTTTTTACATTTGATATTAGTTCCACGTGGAACATAGAGGAGAAACAAATGATTAAATATATGGAGATAGTTTTGAAAGAAGCAAAAAAAGCTTACACAAAAGGTGAAACCCCGGTTGGAGCCGTTGTCGTATATAATGGTAAGGTTATTTCAAAAGCTCATAACAACAAAACGAGAAGTAATAACCCCATGGGTCACGCAGAGATAATAGCAATAAAAAAGGCCTGTAAGGCAATTGGAGATTGGAGATTAAATGAGTGTTTGCTATTTGTAAACCTAGAACCGTGCTTGATGTGCATGGGATTGATTTTAGAAACTAGAATAAAAAAAGTATATTGTTCAACATACAACGAAAAAAATAGAAAGAGTATATTAAATATAATTGAAGATAATACTGTTGACTTTGAATATGGTTTAATGGAAAAAGAATCTAAAAAAATGTTAAAAGATTTTTTTGAATTAAAAAGAGTTAAATAATCTTTTCTATATTTTCATTGCTTAATATCGTGTTATAATTATATTATCAATTATGGAGGCAAACATGCAATATAAGGCTTTATATAGAAAATATAGACCGTTAGATTTTAAAGATGTTTTGGGGCAAGATCCAATTATTAAAACGCTCATAAACTCTATAAAAAACAATAAGATTGGTCATGCATATTTATTTACTGGAACTAGGGGTACAGGGAAAACGAGTGTCGCAAAAATGTTTGCAAAAACAATTAACTGTGAAAAATTGGTTAATGGGCAACCTTGTAATGAATGTAGCATATGCAAAACTAACAATTATGAAGAATTAACCGATATTATTGAAATTGATGCAGCATCTAATAATGGTGTTGATGAAATCAGAGAAATAAAAAACAAAGCATCATTGGTTCCCGTTCTTTGTAAGTATAAAGTATATATAATTGATGAGGTTCACATGTTATCAATTGGTGCATTTAATGCTCTTTTAAAAACTTTAGAAGAACCACCATCACATGCTATTTTTATACTTGCTACTACGGAACCTCAAAAAATACCGATGACAATAATATCAAGGTGCCAAAGGTTTGATTTTAAAAAAATATCAATCATTGATATTCAAAATAGATTAAAATTCATTTCAAAAAAAGAAAAAATAAATATAAATGAAGAATGCATTGAAGAAATATCAAAATTATCAGATGGCTCGTTAAGAGATGCAATAGGATTGTTAGATCAGATGAATTCATTTTCAGAAGATGAATTAACAATATCAAAATTATATGATTTAACAGGAAATATAGAAGTAAAAACAATCTTTAATATAATAAATAATATTTTTGAAAACAATATTAACCAACTAATAGAAACATATGACATCTTATACAATAAAGGTAAAGATTTTCAGAGAATATCACAAAGTATATTAGATATATTGTTAAATATTATGATATATAAAAACGCTAAACAATATTTTGAAAAAAAAGATATAAAATATAAAAACGAAATAATAATATCAGATAAAAAGGTAAGTACAGAAAGATTATATTCATTGATTGAAGAATTAAACGATTTGTTAGATAATATAAAGAAAAGTTCCAATCCCAATATTTTATTTGAACTATTTTTACTTAAAACTATAGATTTAAAATTAATTAAAACAATTGATGAAGAAGACAAGAATATAGAAAAAAAGATAATAGAAACAAGTGAAATAGCGAAAAAAAAGGAAGATAAAGTGGATATTGAAAAAACAAAACCAAATATTGATAATAAAAACTACGAATTTAACCCCAAATATAAAGAAGCTCTAATAAACAATACAATTGCACTTGCCAATAGTGAATCAAAAAAAGAAATAAAGAAAGCTTTTCAAAGTCTTGATAAATACTTATTGCAACCAAAATACAAAACAATAGCAAGCACACTTATGGATTCTAATATAAATGCTGCTAGCAATGATCACCTTTTATTAACATATAAATATGATAGTATGGTTCAAGAACACGATAAGAACAATAAAAGAATTGAAAAACTAATAAACGAAATAATTTCTAGAAAATATAAAATAGTTGCCATAAGTGAAGAAAGATGGAAAGAAATAAGACCTAAATATATCGATTTAAAAGATAGAAACCAAAAAATTGAGCTTATGGAAGAAATTGAAGATGAGTCGATTGCTTGTTCTATAGAAAAGAATACAGAATATGACGAAATAATTAACGAATTCGGGAACGAAATAATAGAAATGGAGGAATAAATATGAATATGCAAGCTATGATGCAACAAGCACAAAAATTACAAAAAGAAATATCTAAAATTAAAGAGGAAATTAATGAAAAGACATTTGAGAATACAAAATCATTTGTTAAGGTTGTAGTAAATGGAAAAAAGGAAGTCTTAAAAATTGATATTAATAAAGAATCATTTGATAAAGATGACATTGAAGCAATTGAAGATTTAATTACTCTTTCTCTTAATGAAGCGTTTAAAGAAGTGGACAAAGAATCAGAAACTAAATTGTCAAAATACGGTATGGGATCTTTGGGTTTTTAAGATGAATTACCCTGAAAGTTTAAAAAACTTAATAGATAATTTTAAAAAATTGCCTGGAATAGGAGAAAAAACAGCTGAACGTTTAGCTTTTTCAGTATTATCATTTGATAAGGATACAATAGAAAGTTTTTCAAAATCTATACAAGAAATACAAAAAAAAATAAAGAAATGTTCTATATGTAACAATCTAACTGAAGATGAACTTTGTAATATTTGTAAAGATAAAAATAGAGATTCATCTATAATTTGTGTTGTAGAAGATACAAAAAACTTAATATTATTCGAAAAAGCGGGAAATTTTAAAGGAAAATATCACGTTTTAGATGGATTAATATCTCCGTTAAATGGTATCAATCCAGAAGACATAAATATTTTAGGTTTAATAGATAGAGTAAATAAAGAAAAAACAAAAGAAGTAATCATTGCGGTTAAACCGACAATTGAGGGAGAAACAACAGCTTTGTATCTATTAAAAATGTTAAAAGATTCAAAAGTATTGGTTTCAAAGATTGCACATGGTGTTCCATTGGGATCAGATATGGAGTATTTAGATTCGTTGACTTTAGAGATGGCAATGATTGATAGAAAAACAATATCAAGTTAAGGAGAAATCATGATTGAAAATTCAAAAATAGTAGATTCTTTTATAAATACTTGTTCAAAAAATCTATCACATGCATATCTTTTTATCACAAACGGAGATTTTGATTTTCAAGAAATTATAATAAAGTTTGTAATAAAAATATTGTTTCCTGACAAAAAAGTTGCTCTTGATACTCTATATAATCAAATAATAAATAATAGATATTCTGAAGTAAAAATCATTAAACCTGATGGAATGCAAATCAAAAAGGAACAAATAAGCGAATTAATGTCAGAATTTAGTAAAAAAAGTTTAAATTCTTCAAAAAAAGTGTATATTATAAATGAGGCAGATAAACTAAATGATTCTTCTGCTAATAGTATTTTAAAGTTTTTAGAAGAACCGAACGAAAATATAATAGCAATTCTTACAACAAATTGTTTAAGTGGAGTTTCAGAAACAATCGTATCCAGATGCCAATTGGTAAATCTTCAAAGCATATTTGAAAAATCGAGTTATGATATATACAGCGTTTTCAAAGAATATATTTCAAAAAATGATTACCTTAAAGATAATTATGGAAAATCATTTATTAATAATGTTATATTATTTATAGAAAAAATTGAAGATTCCAAATCAAAGGAAATATGTTTTTCTAAACAAGATTTTCACGAAATATTTAAAAAAAGAGAAGAAATACAAATATCAATGCAAATCATGTTGTTGTTTTATAAAGATGTGTTGAGACATATGATGAATAAAAATACATATTATTTTTTCGAAAATATAGATACAATAGAAAAAATAATAATCAAAAATACCATTCAAAAAATAGTAAATAAAATAAAAATTATTAATCAAAAAAAAGAATTAGTCAAATATAATGTCAATGTTAGTTTGTTAATAGATTCATTAATATTTGATCTTGAAGGAGTTAATTTATGATAGATGTGGTAGGTATTTCTTTTGAAGAAAATAGTAAAACATACTATTTTTCTCCAAATAATCTAAAGATAGAAAAAGGAAATAATGTAATTGTAGAAACAGAAAGAGGAAGTCAGTTTGGTAAAGCTGTATCTGATATA
>CAZKBC010000022.1:0-11122 GCA_964551265.1 uncultured Muribaculaceae bacterium
TTGGTGTTTCAATATGTGGCGCTTCTACTGTCATTGTTGGTGTTTCAATATGTGGCGCTTCTACTGTCATTGTTGGTGTTTCAATATGTGGTGCTTCTACTGTCATTGTTGGTGTTTCTACTGGTTGTGGTTGCTCAAATACCATATTTGGAGCTACCATATTTTGATTTTGTTGATTTAAATTACTTTGTTCTAATCTCTTAGCTTTTTTAAGTTTTGATAATTTAACACAAGCAACTATAAATAATACAAATACAGTTAAACCAAGAACTCCAGATAAAATTGAAGCTATGTTTGCCGGTAATAATGTCTTAACAGATTCTACTCCATTTATTGTTGTTGTTGACGTTCCGGTTAAAAATAATAATATTATTAATAACCAACCTACAAGTTTATTTACTGTAAGTTTTCCTAGTAAATATATGTTGAAAATAGGTAACCAAGCCATTGCTGATCCCTTTCCAAACATTACTTTGTTTAATTTAAATAAAACAACTCCTAGTATTATATATGATATTAATGCTACTCCTAGTACTACTAGTATAATTCCCCCAACGAATAATGCTAAATCTTCCATTTTTTCTCCTTATTCTTTCTTAGAAATATAAACAATATTTTTATATTTCCCTACCTTTATAAATAATATTATATCATAACGATAATATTAATAAATACACAAAATAATAAAGTGTAAACAAAATATAAACTTAGTGTAAACAAAAAGAAATATATAATATTCCTTTTATCTTGCTATTCCATCTTCCATAGAAGTTTTATTTTCACTAATATCTGAAAAGAATTCTGTTTCAGTTATAGTTTCTTCTTTCTTTTGAGTATTATTTTTTTCGCTTAATTCATTTCTTAATCTTATTAATTCTTCTATTGATACATTTCTAAGTTCTGCTTCTTTTTCATTACTTTGTTTTTTAGCTTCTTCTAATACGTTTGAAACCAAATCCATTTGTATTACATCAGAAGATGCTCCAGCTATAGTTTCAATTTGATTATAATTAGGAGAAGAAAAACCTAATTCTGATATTTCAGTTTTAGCAAATTCAGGTCCTGCTAGTTCTCTTATTTCATCTCTTGTTTTGTCTTTTCGATCTTGTATAATTTTGTTTTCAATTACTATTTGATCATTAAGTCTACCAATTTGTTCTTTTAAACTAGCTATTCCCGATTCTGCTTTAGACATATCTTGATAGAATCTTTCTATATCAGCTTTTATAGTCATTCTACTTTCTTTACTATCCCAAGTACCATAATATTGGAATTTAGAATTAGGTCCAACAACAGAAGAATTTTGAGTTTGATACCATCCTTCGACTTGATTATATATTTTTTTCTTAATTTCTGATATTTGATAATCTAAATTAAATATGCTTTCTTTAGTTTTCCAAGTTTTAAAGAATTTGTTTGATAATGATTCTTTTTGTTCGGATAAAGCTTGTAACATCTTAGTTTGTTCTTTCTCTATTTTATCGGAATGTATTTTTATAAATTCTGAGTCCACTTTATTATTAACATCTTGATCTAATTCAAAATATTTAAGCTTTTCATAAGTGTATTCTTTAGAAAGTCTTTCTTTTTCAGATTTAAATCTTTCTTCTGCTACTTTTATTGTTTCTTCAATTTTATCAATATTTGAGCTTGTTACAATCAATTTAAATTCTTCCATTCTCCACAAAAATCTTTCATTTGACGATAACAATCTAATCTCATTTAATTTATCAAATAATTCCCTAGGTAATGTTGTTCTTGCATATAAAATATGTTCTGAACTCGATTTTTTTTCTTGACATATTCTTATATAGTAATCCAATAAATTAGCCATCTTTAAAGCTTTTTCAGGATCATCCGCTACTGAAGCTTTTAATCTTGTAAAAGAATCGCTTTCATATGGACCATTATTTTTTTCAAAAGTATCTAATATTAATTTAATATGATCTATATTTTCAATTTTAGAACATAACTCTTCTTTTATTTGTTTACTTGACTTTCTTTTTATTTCTTCTTGTTGTTCTTCAATTACTCTTAATTCGTTTTCTATCTTTACAAATGGGTTTGAACTATATTGAGCGTCGTATTGAATTAAGATTTTGTTAATTTCTTTTCCTCTTTCTATTGCTTTTTCTCTTTCAGATAAAGTTAAGGAATCTAGAGATTTTATAAGATTTTCTCTTTCTATAATAAGATTTTCTTTGTCTAATTTTTCTTGTGCTTCTTTAGCTTTAACAACCTTTGCTTGTGTAGCTAGTTCTTCGATTTTTTCTTTTTTATATTCTTCAATTTCCAATTCGGACATTGCTTGAATTCTAGCATAAATAGGAAGATTAACTAGTTTTTGCAATCTATATTTTCTTGATTCTAATATTATTATTCTTCCCTTAGCTTCTTGTATAACTCTATTAAAACTCATTTTATCCATTGTACTTTCAAAGAATTCATATCTTTTTTTTGCTTCTTCTAAATCTCTTAGTGTTGAATCTAAAACATTATTAATAATATTTGCAAATTCTTCCTTATTCATTGTAGCCCACCTCATTTAGTTTATTTAATAAATCTTCAATTTCGCTCAATGAAAATTCGCTAAATATTTTTTCTAGTTCTTCAGTTGAAAGTGATAGTAATGTATTTAGTTCTAAATCGTTATTTTCCATATTATCTCCTTAAATATATTGTTTGCTACTATAAATATTATACCACTAGAAAAGTAAATATTAAAGATTTTATTACTTATCTTTAGATATTTCTGATTCATATAAATTTTTATATTTAATACAAGTTTTTATTAGTTTATTATGAGTTCCTTCTGCTTCTATTTTACCATTTTCTAAATACAATATTCTATCTGAATTTACTATAGTTGAAAGTCTATGAGCTATTATTAATATTGTATATTTGTTTTTCATATTATTTATTGCTTCTTGAATCTTTTCTTGAGTTTCATTATCTAATGAACTAGTCGCTTCATCAAATAGTATTATTTCTGTTTTTTGAACTAATGCTCTAGCGATTGCTAATCTTTGTTTTTGACCTCCTGATAAGTTAACTCCACCTTCTCCAATAATAGTGTCATATCCATTTGGAAGATCATTTATAAAGTCATCTAAGCACGCTAAATGACAAGCTCTTTTCATTTCTTCATCTGTTAAATTTGATTTAACTAATCTTAAATTATCTTTTATACTTAAATTAAATATATAAGGATCTTGACTAATAATTGTAATATTACCTCTAATTGAATCCTTATCTAATTCTTTAATATCTATACCATCTATCTTTATACTACCACTATTTACTTCATACATCTTACATAACAGATTAAATATTGTAGTCTTACCTGATCCACTTTTACCTACAAAAGCAACTGTTTCATTAGCTTTAATCTTAAAACTTAAATTATCTAATACTTTCTTATCAGAATAAGAAAACGATACATTATCAAATTCAAAGTTACCTTTTACTTTATCTATATGAATATTTCCAAAAGTTTCTTTTTTAAATTCATCACCATTTAATATTTTTTGAATTCTTTCACTTGATAATTTAAAATCTTTAATATTCATTAAAATATCACCAATAGTATATACTGAACCATCTAAAAAATTAGCGTAATTATATAACACTAATGCCATAGTAGTTACTATTACTTCGTTTTTTATTAAAATAATTAGAAGAATAATTAATAAAAATGATGATAAATCTCCTATTTGCCACATTAATAAACTATATGTTTTTGATGTCTTTTCCATTTTATAATTTTTAGAAGTAGAATCTTCTATTTTATTTGATAATTCTTTTATAAAATCATCTTCACTATTTAGCATTTTTATATCTCTAGATCCTCTTATAAGTTCACTAATAAAACCCGATACTTTCTCTAAAGAAGTTCTATATATTTTATCATCATTATTATATACATTCGTTTTTATCTTTTCTATACAATATAGTATTATAAGCATTAAAAATATATATATGAATACTATCTTATTTACTACAAAAATTGCTACTAATACACCAATATGATTTATTAATCTAGAAAATACTCCTATTAATGAGCTAAGTACATTAGACAATCTATAAGTATCATTTGTCATTCTTTGAATGAATACACCACTACCATTTTTTTCTAAACTATCATTTTCTAATCTTAATATATTTTTACCTAAATCAATATCTAATTCTTTAATAGTTTCTCTATAAACTCTTAAAGAACATCTTCTAGAAATATAGAATGTGAAATTATACATAAAATTTACTAAAAAAATAACTGATGCCATCAATATTATTCTCATATAATTATTATTAGTTAACTCTATGATTACATATGCACTTAATATAGGTAATATTACACTAAAAACTAAACTTAATAGATTTAAACCAATATATAAATATATATATTTCTTTTCTTTTTTTGAATACTTCCATATAAATTTTAAATCATTTACTATCTCTTTCATTTAACACATCTTTCATCTAGTAATTTTAAAAGAATTTCCATTAAAATCAAATACTTTCAAGTAAATTATAGCACAAAAAAAAGAAAGTATTAGTTTCTTTTAAATTGTGAATTATATAAATCTTCATAGAATCCTTTTTTGTTTATTAACTCATTATGATTACCTTGTTCAATAATATTTCCATCTTTCATAACCAAAATTAAATCTGCATTCTTAATAGTGGACAATCGATGTGCAATAATAAACGAGGTTTTTCCTTCAGTCAACTTATCCATTGCTTTTTGAACTAATTCTTCGGTTCTAGTATCTACATTAGAAGTAGCTTCATCAAGTATTAAAAATGGTGCGTCTTCTATCATTCCTCTTGCAATAGTCAGTAATTGTTTTTGACCAGAAGATATATTTTCATTATCACTTATTAAAGTATCGTATCCATTAGGTAGTGTCTTAATAAAGTGATCTAATCCCACTACTTTGCATATTTCAAATATTTTCTTATCACTAATATTTTCTTTGTTATATTTAATATTATCTTTTATAGTACCTTCAAATACCCATGTATCTTGTAATACCATTGTAAATAAATCGTGGATATTCTCTCTACTTAACTCGTTTATAGATACACCATCTATTAGTATATCTCCAGAATTTATTTCATAAAACTTCATAAGTAGATTTACCATTGTGGTTTTTCCTGCTCCAGTAGGACCTACGATTGCTATTTTTTGTCCTTTTTTTACTTTAGCACTAAAATTTGTTATTGTAGGTTTATCATTACCTTCATAAGTAAACTCTACATTATTAAATTCTATATTTCCTTTTACTTTAGAAAGTTTATTCTTAATATTCTTTTCACTAGACATTTCTTCTTCATCTATAAATTCAAATATTCTTTCACTAGATGCTCCTGCCATTTGAAGTGATGTCATAGATTGCGCTATTTGAGAAAGAGGTTGAACAAATAATCTAACATATGTAATAAATGCTACTATTACTCCAAATGATATTTTATCATTCATAACTAATAATGCTCCTACTATACATACTGCAACATATCCAAAGTTTCCAATAAATCCCATCATTGGCATCATTAATCCTGATAAGAATTGACTCTTTCTATTTGCTTCATATACAGTCTTATTATATTCGTCAAATTTTTTATTTACCATATCTTTAGCATTATATACTTTTACTATATTTAAACTAGAATATATTTCTTCTATATGACCATTTAAATTACCTAACTCTTCTTGTCTTTTAATAAAATATTTTTGTGATTTACTTAAAATTATAAACATAAAGATAAATCCAAACATACTAGATAATATAGCGGTAAATGCCATTATATAGTTAGTAATAAACATCATTATTATAGTTCCTATGAATAATGTAAAAGCACTTACTAAAGATGCTGTTGAATAATTCATAGATTGTGATACTGCATCAACATCGTTTGTTACTCTCGATAATATATCTCCTATTGGATGTTTATCAAAATATTTTAATGGTAATTTATTTATTTTATTTGATACTCTATCTCTTAGTTTTTTAGCAAAAATATTTGATACTTTTACCATAGATATAGATTGAATATAAGTAAATAATGAACTAGTAATATAGAATATTGCTAAGAATAAAGATATTCTTTTTATATTATTATAATTAATAGAAGGTTCTATTACTGATTTAATACTATTAGGTAGTTTTTTCATTACATTAAGTAGTTCTTCTTTTTTAGAATCTTTATTTATATTCTTTGTAAGTTTTGTATATATTAATTGATCTTCTACACTTATTTTAGTATTATCTATAGTTATTTCATTAAATACTTTTGTTTTGTAACTATTCATTATATTATTATTTAATATTTCCATATTAGATTGATTAACAACAAGTCCTTTTGTTATTTCATCTGTTAAGTTAGACAACATATTTGGAGTAAATATTGATAACATAGAACTAATGATTGCAAGTATTATTGCAATATATATTAATACTTTAAATTCTTTTAATTCATTAAATAATCTTATCATTGCTTTTTTAAAGTTCTTTGCTTTAACACTTTCTTTACTAGATGAATTATTTATACCATTACGCATTTTCTAATTCCTCCTTTGAAAGTTGTGAGTACGCTATTTCTTTATATACTTCACAATTATTTAATAACTCTTTATGTGTACCTACTCCTACACACTTTCCATTATCTAATACTACTATTTTATCTGAGTTTAATATTGTTCCAATTCTTTGAGCAACAATAAGTACAGTAGCATCTTCTGTATATTTTTTTAATTCTTTTCTAAGAATAGAATCAGTCTTATAATCTAATGCAGAAAATGAATCGTCAAATATATATATCTCTGGGTCTTTTGCTATTGCTCTAGCGATTGCTAATCTTTGTTTTTGACCACCAGATAAGTTAAGTCCACTTTGAGATATATCTGAATCATATTTATTATCCATCTTTTCTACAAAGCTTTTGCCTTGAGCTACATTTATAGCTTCTTTTATTTTATCTTTAGTAATTTTTTTATTTCCAAAACTTGTATTAGAATTAATAGAACCACTAAATATTATTGCTTTTTGAGAAACATATCCAATCTTATCATATAGAGATTCTAGCTTATAATCTTTAACATTAATATTATCTACTAATATTTCTCCTTCTGTAACATCATAAAATCTAGGTATTAAATTTATTAAAGTAGATTTACCAGAACCGGTAGAACCTATAAACGCTACTGTTTCTCCTCTACTCACTTTAAATGAAATATCTTTAATTAAATATTCTTCTGAATCGGGATATTTAAATGAAACGTTTTTAAATTCTATTGTCCCTTTAATATCATTAGTTTTTATTTTACCATCTATTATATTATCATTTATATCTAATACTTCATTTATTCTTACCGAAGATACTTTAGCTCTAGGTAGTACCATAAATATCATAGCTAGCATTAAAAATGACATTATTATTTGCATAGAATATGAAGAAAATACTATCATATCTCCAAATAAAGGTAATTTATCAATTATATTAGCGTCTTGTATTAAATGAGCACCTATTAAATATATTGATAGAGTTAAGAAATATAATATAGACATCATTACAGGGTGCATAATAGATAGTTTCTTTTGGTTAAATAATTGTTGATCAGTAAGATCTTGATTAACTTTAGAAAACTTATTCTCTTCATATTTTTCAGCATTAAAAGCTCTTACCACTCTAATACCAGTAAGGTTTTCTCTTGTTACTCCATTTAGTTTATCTAATAGTTTTTGTACTATTTCAAATCTAGGCATTACTATAAATATAATAAAAGACACCATAATTAATAGTATTAAAACCGCTATAGAAGTAACTACACTCCATTGCCAACTTTTGTTTAATATCTTTGTAATGGCCCATATAGCGGTAATAGGAGCTTTAATTATTAATTGTGTTCCAACACCTATTAAAGTTTCTACTTGAGTAATATCATTTGTAGTTCTAGTTATTAAACTACTAGTAGAAAACTTCTTAATATTACTAATAGATAAATCTTCTACTTTATTAAATAACTTTTGTCTTAGTTTTAATGAAAAAGTTGCTGTTACATTAGCTATTAAATAACCTACTATTACAGCTGCTACTAAGCTTCCAAAAGCAGATAATATCATATATGAACCATTAATTACTATATCATTAATTTTACTACCTTCTGTTTGAACTAAGATAGTAATCTTTGACATATATTCTGGTATTTTAAGTTCTAAAAATACTTGAAAGAATATTAATAAAAAACATATACCAAATATTATCCATTCTTTTTTATTAAAGTTTTTAAATAGTTTAATCATTTTTACACTCCCTTTTTAAGAACAAATAAAAGTATACCACAATTGATTATTTAAAGTAAAAAAAATAAGCATAATGCTTATTCTTTTGGTAATGATTCTATTTTACCATTATCATACTTAGACCAATATGTACCACCTTTAGTCCATTCTTCAGACGCTATACTTTTAGTTTTATATATAGAAGCTGGTTCTGTAGTAACATTTTCAAAAACTCCAACAGTAATATAATTATCTTTAAATATAGATCTATAAGCAGTATTATTTGATTCATCAATTATATATTGTGAAGTAGCGTATCCTTCATTTAACTTAACATATTCACTAGTAATTTTTAGAACATCATTTTCATAGAACTTAGTTTGAACTGAATCTGTTTTATTATCATAAATAGATACATACCTATCTGTTTTACCTTCATTAGTAAATGATATAGTACATTTATCTTTCTCACTTTTATAATCTAAATTAGTATATAAAGAATAAAAGCGTGCTGCTTCTGTTTCATTTAATCCACACATAGTAATAGGTACCATTGTTAAATCTATTGCAGAAAAGGCTAGTAAACTTAAAGCTAAGGAATAGTCACTATCTGGTATATTATCTTGTAGTTGTTCAAATGAATTACTTTTTAATTCTACATATTTAGTATAAGATTCTGCTATAGTAGATACTTTTGTATTTTCATTTATATCTTCTGATTCAATATGTTTTATGTCATTACTCTTACCACATCCAACTAGACTTATCGTTAATAATAAAGTAATAGATAACACTAATATTTTTTTCATTATTCCTCCTAATCAAATTATAAAACTTTATTATGAAATGTCAAATAAATACTCTTTGTTTTATTTCTTCTATTAATTTTCTATTAAATGATAATATTATTATTAAAATACTTAATACTATTAAAGGTAATACTACATATATTGACCAATTTAATGTAATATTTTTATCTATATATAAATCAATTAAACTCTCAATTGATAATACTACTAAAGATATAAATAATAAACAAAAAGATATAATTCTAAGTATACTCTTATTCTTCCTTCTAATTAATAAAGTAAATAATATTGCGAATATTCCAAATAAAAACATATATGGCATTGCAAAATGTAAATACCAACCTAATCCTTTATTTAATAGAGCTATCATTAATAAAAATAATTCTGTACTAAGTACTCCAATTATTAAAGATATTATTATATTCTTAAAATATAAGAAAGATAATAAACACCCTATATATGAAGCAGATCCTACTACATATAAAGACCACGTAATAGAGCCTGATAATAATAAATCACATACTACAGTAATAATAGATAATAATAACAATATTAAAGTAGAAAGCTTAACTAAAAATTTCCAGTTAATTTTAAAATTTTTAATGCTATCTATTCTATCTGGATATGCACATTCTACATTTAAATTCTTAATATTAGGATTTATTACTGGAGTCTTACATAAAGGACATTTATTCTCAGATGATGACAACTTAACTCCACAACTTACACAATATGACATTTTACCTCCCTTGATTACTTTCTATTTCTACTGGTATGCCCATTTCAATTAATTTAGTAAAAAATAATCTCTCAAAATCAGATTCTTCTATTCTTCTAGAAAAAGTGATATATAAATTATTATTATAACTAATACATGAAGCAGATCCCGATTTTCCTCTAGACCTACCTATTAATATATTCATTTTATTTATATATTTATTCATAGGTTCAGGTAAATCAATATTACCTAAATTAGATAAAGTACTAGAACAATATCTATCTCCCATTAGTTTTTCACTAATAGATAGTACATATTTTTTTATAAATATAGGTATAACTCTAATAAACTTATTCTTTTCTGCTTTAACATTACCTGTTAATTTAGCATTTAGTCTCTTTTCTGTAACCATCATTCCCATTTGACTTTTTACTTGGATGAGTATTTCTTCAAATGTATAATGACCATATTTACTTTCTATTCCAACATTAACATATGAAGAAAAGTTTCTTAAAGTAATAGATGAATAATACTTTCGTAAATTGACTGGAATTGATATTTTAACAGGTTTATTTCTTCTATTATTTGATCTATCTTTCTCTTGTATCTCTTGAATAGATAGTATCATTAAAGACGCTATAAACTCAGTTATAGTAGCACCAAATTCTTTAGATAATTTCTTTAATTTATCTATTGGTATTGTACCTGTAATAATATGTAATATATGACTTTCTACAATCTTACCAACTATATGATATGCAGGTTTTTCTCTTTCTAATCCTCCTACATTTCTGGCAAACTTTTTAAAACTATCTTCATATTCTTCTATATGCGGTTTTTCACTAGTATCCAATATAAGACTAGTATACTTAATTTTACACTTATTCTTTAATCTTAGATACTCTCCTGTTAAAGTAAGTAAAAAAGTTATACCACCCATACCATCAGTTAAAGCATGAAATATTTCAATAGCAATTCTTGATTCATGATATCTAATTCTAAACATAAAGTGTTTATTATCTTTCCACCTTATTCTAAACATTGGATTTAATACATCTTCTTGAATATCTGGTATATCATCTATATAGCTTAAATAATACCAAAATAATCCTTTTTTCAATCTATAACTAAATGAAGGAATTCTTTTTAATACATTCTTAAGTGCTTTAGATAATATAATAGGATCTATTCTTTCATTTAATGTAATAGTAAGTCTAAACATAGATGAAAACTTTCTAGTTATAGTAGAAGGATATATAGTAGCAGCATTATCTAATTTCATCCATTTAGGTATATCTCTATTCATATAATAC
>CAZKBC010000023.1:0-10698 GCA_964551265.1 uncultured Muribaculaceae bacterium
GCGTCTACTGATACAACTAATATAACTTTAAATGCAACCAGTGTTCCAAATGTATACGGTGGTGGAGAGAGTGCGGATGTAACTTTAAGTACTAATATAACTTTAAATGGAAGTTCTGTAACAAATCTTTTTGGCGGTTCTAATCAAAGTGGAACTGTAACTCAATCGAACATTGATGTTTTAAGTGGGTCTGCAACTAATGTTTATGGTGGAAATAATGCTGGTGGAACAACTACAACAACATCAATAGATATAAGTGGTGGTACTTTATCTACCGTATATGGTGGTGGAAAATTAGCGGACACGAATCAAAGTAATATAGTTATTAATTCTTTAGTTCCTATTACTAATGTTTATGGAGGTGGAGAGAGCGCAAATATAAATTCAGATTCAAATGTAACCATTCAAAAAGGTACAATAACAAATATATTTGGAGGATCTAATGTAAGTGGAACTGTAACTGAATCTAACATTATAGTTACAACTGGAGATATTTCGAATATATATGGCGGAAATAATATGGGAGGAACTACAACAGACACATATATAACAATAAATAATGGTTCTATAGATAATGTATTTGGTGGCGGAAATCAAGCAAACACTTCAACTAGCAATGTCGTAATAAATAACTCGAGCGGAGACATAATTGCTGTTTATGGTGGAGGAAATGCGGCTAATATTACAACATCAAATGTAGACATAAATGGAGGAAGCATAATAAATACATTTGGAGGATCAAATCAAAGTGGTACGGTTACAACAAGTAATATTATTGTTACTAATTCTCCTTCGATTGATTATATATATGGTGGAAACAACATGGGAGGAACAACAATAGATTCTAATGTTTATACATCGGGAGGAACAATAATAGACATATATGGTGGTGGAAATCAAGCACAACAATCAGGAAATACAAATTTAGAAATATTAAATACAACAATAGAAAACGAAATATATGGTGGAGGAAAAGACGGAGTAGTTACGGGAAATACACAAGTAAAATTGACTAATAGTTCCGTTGGTTCTAGTGTTTATGCAGGAGGAAAAGGAGTTACAGCAGTTGTAAATGGAAATACAATACTTAATATTGAAGGATCTAATAATATTGTAAATCATGTTTTTGGAGGCGGAAACGCTGGTGCAACTGGAACAGCATTAACAAATAATTCATCAAGCATTGTAAATATAACTGGTGGAAATATAGGTGGAAACGTTTATGGAGGCGCTAACACATCAGTGGTTTACGGAACTGTCGAATTAAATATTGGATATGGTCTTTCAGCACTTGGTTTAATAAATGATGATATAAATATAGGCGGAACTGTATTTGGCGGAGGGGAAGCAAATGCAAGTGGTAGTGAAGAATTCGACTTCTCTTTTATAAGTGTTACAACCGGTATTGATATTAATATAAAAGAAGATACAAATAACACAATTACTATTGATGGTTCTATTTTTGGAAGTGGAAACGCATCTTCAACTACCGGATATAGTAATATTACTATTGAAAATTATGGAACTTCAAGTAATCATAAAAGAAATATTTCTATACAAAGGGCGGATTTGGTAGTTCTTGATAATTCTGTCATTGAGCTATTTGGTGCAACAGATAGAACAAATGAATATTCAAGCGTATTATTTACTATTAGTAGAGTACAAGAATTAAAATTAAAAAACAATTCTACAATATACTTAGAAACAGGAACCAATCTTTTACAAAAATTTTCTAGTTTTGTTGATGTTGCGTCTGTTGAAACGCTTGCTGAAGTAACAATAGACAGTGGAGTTATTACAAAAAATGTTGATAATAGAGTATATGCATTAGACGGAAAAAATATCAACATTGCAACAAATCAAGCAGTTACAACATATGGTGAAGTAAAAGGCATGACATTTTTTGGAATGTATATTAGAGACTTTGGAGGCAACGTAGAAGAAGCTTTTTATTCTAAAAATTATGATGAGGGAGATACTGTATTACCTGGTGAGTTTTATACTTTCTCAAGTGGATCATATGTTCTTGGAGCACACGTAATAAATCATGATATCGAAGTAGATGGATTCTATACTAATTATGAGAATGAGAATACCGAAGGTGTAATAGAAGTTAAATACATAATTCCAACGCCAGAAAGTTCAAATTATTACATGTGGACTATTGGAGAAGCTATTTCATCTTATGAAATAGATTTAATAGCATCTAAGTTCTCAACTTTAGGTTCTTATGAGTTACCTTTAATTAATACCCCTGAACCAAATGTTTTATATTCAATAGTTGGAGTTAATTACAATAATTTATCTTCAAATTTTGAACTCGTTGATAAAAATAGTATACCTAGAATATCGCCAGATGGTACTGCAGATACAAAGATGAGTTTAGTAATGGAAAGTAGTAATACGGGATGGATTACTGTGGGTGAAACCACATACTTAACGGATCCAATGAACCCAATTGATGGAGAAGATGTATATTTAAAAGAAAACTCATCAGTTGTACCAACACTATTATTCAATCTTTATCACTCAAAAAATTTGATTACATCCGGTTCAGCTGGTTCAATAACTATATCTTTAATAGCTATAGTGCCAATTGATGACTTAACAAATGATGTCGTAAGAATAAACATTATAGTAAATATTACAAGAGAACTTTTCTCGAGTAATGAATATGAAGGAGCTATGACGCCTGGTGAAAAGCATGATTATTTTGTTTCAACTGCAGCAAACGTAACAAATAAATCAAAACTCACAGCATATTATGGATTATATGTAGAAAGTCCGACGACAATTTATCAAACCGGATATAATAGAACTTTGGTTTCATCTTATGTTATGCCAGAAAATACTAAATTTACCATGATAGATTTAACTACTGCTACTCCGACATATTATTATTATGAAGTAAGCGCAGCGGATGTTGTTGCTGCAACTCAAGAGTTTGCAATACATAATGAAGCCTCATATAAATTATCAAAGTTTATAAAGATGGGATCTACGACAACCACAAATAACTATGACGATGCGCTGCAAAATAGTATTTATTATGATTCTGTTAATCAATTTGCAAACGAAGAATTTATATTTATTGTTGATTTTGGGGATTCGGGATTTGTATCAGACGTTTTAAATCAAACTTTACTTATTGAATTAAGAGATGCTGCCGATCAAACAATGATTGGAGTATTGGGTATTAACTATAATAATTTAACTTATAATTTGTACAATAATAAAGACTCAGTAATAGATGTAAGCGCCGCAATAAGTGATTCTAATATTTATATAGGAGAAAGTACATCATTAAACGTAACAACAAATTTCATTCAACAAGTAGTATCAAATAGAACTATTCAAGATACTACGTTTTACAACAAAAAAATGGGGTTAAAACTTACTATATATGATAGCAATAACAACATTCTTAATGCTTCTAGTTTACTTGGAGTTACTTTTACTCATAATTCAGTTACATATTATCCGAGAATGGATGGAACCGTTAGAATAAATGTATCTCCAAGAATTGCAAACGTATATTCTCAGATAACCATTAATACAACAAATTCAACATTACAATCTGGTACCTATAGAATAAAAATAGATTCATTCGGTTCATTTGATGGAATATATTATGGACTTGTACCATCTGACACTGTAGATGTCAATTTAAGTGTTTTGAATAATATATATGGTTTATCATCTACTCTGTCACAAAACTCAACAATTATTGATAGTCTTACTGGACAAGGTACAGATGGAAGTAATATGTTTGTATTTAATTTAAAATATTCATCAGGAGTAAGTAATCCTAAAATAATTATCTCCTTAAAAAGAAGAAAATATGATACTATATATTCATTAGATTACGAACCGGTAGACATACTAAATTATGTTACTAATTCATATTATGCATTTGGTCTTCCGGCAAATAAACAGTACATCTTAACAGAAACACCACAAGCTAATCAAGATATATACGTATTCACAGAACCAAATTTAGTAACAGGAACTTATAAATTAATCTTCTCACTATATGATGGAACTTCATATATTGGCGAAGTATATAATTATTTGGTAATAAGATAGAGAGGGAGAAGTATGGATGATTTAGAATTAATGGAATTAACTGCAGATCAATTGATAGAAACTTATGAAGTTATCGAAGCTTTTCTTTTAAAATTAGATAAAGAAATCAATAGTATGGAGGGCAAAAAGAAATGAAAAATGAAATATTAAATAGAATTGCCATATCCGAAGAAGTACTATCTGCAATACCTAAAACAGAACCAATTAGGTATATTCCTGAGATAAAAAAAATATATTCTCAATATAACGTATTAAAACTTCAAATTATTGAAGAAATGAAACAAAGAGTAAAACCAATAGATGTAATTCTTTCTCAAGAGGACTTCAAATATAATAAATATGAAGATATTTTAAATAAACTAAAAACACTAAATGTAATAAATACTCCATATGAAAAAATGGGATTAGATAAAGCTTTATATAACCTAAAGAAATATTATAAGTCCAACTTTATCGAAGTAAATAATTATATTTTTGATGCTTTAGATATATTTAAAACAGTTGGAATAAAACTTAAGGAAGAAGATTTCTTTTATGATGAATATGAAAGATTATATATGAAAGAAATAATAAGTTTAGATAGAAATAATTATTCTATAGAAAGTTTAAAAAATACTTTTGAAACATACTATTGGAAGAATCCCAATATAATTAGCCACATTCACTATAATTTTAGATCTATATATTATAAAAATGCTAATATATTTGATAAACACATAAAAAAAATATCCAAAGAAATAAATCAAAAGACAGATATTCTAAAGAACGAATATAAAGAAAAAATAATTGAACAAGATATAAATTACGATAACAATTCAAAAAAATTTGTTTCAAAATTTGTTAGCGATGAACTTAATATAAAAGATTATTCTAGTAGTAATGTTATAAAAATAACAGACTCTTTATTTGAAAGCGGTGCAACTGATAAGGAAAAGTTGGCATTAAATTTAAATAAAACACTAAATGAATATAAAAAATATTTAAAATATCAAAAAATGATAGAAGAGATAAAACTAGAAATACAGAATAAATCAAAAGAAAAAATAGTATCAAGTAAGAAATTAAAAGAAATAATTAAAATTGAAAATCAATTAAAAAAATCATCTAAAAAGAAAGGGACTTCTAAAGAAGAAATAATACAAAAAATTAAAACATTATATGATGAATTTGATGAAATATATTTTAAAGAAAAGATGTTTTTATATTTAAATGATAGTTCAAAAATAATAAACGGAATTGAATATTTGGTTTCTTTCTATGAGAATTACATAAATATATCAAAAAAAGGGAATTCAGAAATTACAATTGAAGAATTAGATGATAATTTAAAAGAATTAGAAGAGTTCATTGTTAGCCCTTATAATACTTTAATAAATAACTTGGATATTAAGGGAGAATATGACATTTCACTAATTATTGTCGATAAATATAAATTAGACAATATAATTATAGATAAAGAAGCATTAGCAATAGATTCAATAGATAACATTATTTCAAATACAGAATTACTTTTAAATTATTCTAAGATAAACAAATTGAAAGACGTAACAATAGATCAAATATCGGATTACTATAAGATTAAAAAAATACTTAATAAGTAAATTAATGTTTTAATTTATAAAAATTTATTGTATAATGATTAAGTAGAGTATGTAGAGGTGTAAATTGAAGAAGATTTTTAAATTCATTATGTGGATATTTGTAGGGGCAATATTGCTTATAGATATAGTATTAACTATATATTTGTTGAATTACAATAAATATAATGTTTCAGTATTTGGAGATAAATCTTTACTTATAATGACAAAAAAAATAGATAAATTTGAAAAAGGAGACTTGCTTGTTGTAACAAAAAATGATAACTCAGAGGTAAAAGTAGGAGATTATGTATTCTTTTATGATACTTTTTCTAAAGAAGCTATCGTAAATTATGGAAAAGTATACAAGGTTTATTCTAATCCTGGATCAGAAAACACTTTTGAAATGAGTAACAATTTCTTGCTTTCTGATGAAACTTTTATTGGAAAAGGAGAAACTGCTAAAGTACATAGTGGACTTGGCGCTATAATAGGTTTATTATCTTCAAGATGGGTATTCTTAATAGTAATTATTGTTCCAATATTGTTGTTATTTATGTATGAGTTTTATTTATTAGTATTAGAAGTTAAGAAATCTAAAAAATGAAAAAAAATAAACTTTTTTATTTATTAATTTGCTTAGTAGTATTGTTGTTATTAGGATTTCAAATACTAGATACTTATGGAGTATTTGAAAGCAATATTACAAATAATACTTCAAATGATTTGGCAAAGTGGCAGATATTAATAAACGGAAGTAATGTAACAGATCAAACGAGTACTTTTACAATAAATACTATTAGTTGGAATCCAAATTCAGGAGTGGCAAGTGGTAAAGCGGCACCAGGACTCTCTGGATTTTTTGAAATTATAATAAATCCTACGGGTTCTGAAGTTTCAATTGAATATGAAATAACTATGGATATGGATCATTCTAGCAATAGTCAAATAATTATTGAGTCTGTAAAAGATGAAGACGGAACTCCATTATCTTTGATTGATACCAACAAATATTATGGTTTAATAACTTTAGATCAAATAGCGTTAGGTGAAATAAAAACAATTAGAGTAGATGTGGTTTGGAATAATGATGAAGGAAATAATCTAATAGATTCTGGTTATATAGATGATATAAATCCAGTATTAGATATTCCAATAACAGTAAGGCTTGTACAATATACTAATTAATAAAAATGGGTGATACTATGGGAAATGTTTTAAGTAAAATTTTAAAGACTTTTGAATACATTTTGATAGTAACAATTATCTTGGTAAGTATAGTTGTTGTTATAAATTTTTTTCAATTAAAAATTTTAAAGAAAGATTATACAAACTTCTTAGGATATACAGTGTTTGAAGTAATTAGTGACAGCATGGCACCTACCATAAAAAAAGAAGATATTATAATTGTTAAAATAAATTCTGATATTAAAGAAAACGATATTATTACATATAAACTTAAAGGAGCTTTTATTACTCATAGAGTAGTAGAAATAAGAAAAGATTTATATATTACAAAAGGGGATTCAAATAATATAGGAGATTCTCCAATTCCAAAAAAAGATGTAGTTGGTAAAGTAATAAAAACTTTTCCTAAACTAGGTATTTGGAGGGATATTATTATGACTCCAAAAGTATTTATTTTACTTGTCATAACCGCTATATTATTTAGTTCTAGTTTTAAAGATTGGACAAGAAGACAATATCATAAATTCAAAGATTTTAAAATTACATCTGATTCAATAATAGAGGGGCGTAATGATGATGAAAAAAAATAATATAAAAATTTTTAGAATTTCGTTCCTACTCATTATATTATTATTTTTACTTGTAGCATTACCTATTTCATATTCGAGATATGAAACAAATGCGACATCAAATACTAATGCTCCGGTTGCATATTATGTTTTAAATGCCGGATATCAATATGTAGATGTTAAAATTCCAAATTTGTTACCATCAAATGACCCATATATTTATAATTTTACAATTTCAAATTATAAAGGAACAAAAAGAACAGATACACTATTAGAGTATGACTTAATGATAAAAACAACAACAAATTTACAATTAACTTATGAATTATATTTAAATGAGGATTATTTAGATCCTTCATCTACAAATATTATTAATAGTAATTCGGTAGTGCAAGATTCTCATGGAACATACTTTAAAGAAATGACAACGAATAAAGAGGATTTTTCTTTCTTGGTAAATGAAACAAACAATTATACATTATTAATATATTTTCCAATGACATATTCTAACTATATATATCAAGACATAATTGAAAGTATATTTATAATAATTGATTCAAAGCAAGTATTGGTGTAAACTTTAAAAAAAATCACAAATATTATTGATTTTAGTTGAAAAAGAAAAAGAAATATGTTAATCTTAAATAGTATATAGGAGGCTATAAATGAAAAAAGATAAAAAGAGAAGACGTAGACTGCTTTTATTAAGTTTGGTTACTGCCCTATTATTTGGGTTGTTAAGCATGTCAACATTTGCGTGGTTTACATCAAATAGAACAGTAACAGTTTCACCAATACAAGTAAACGTTGCTGCAGCTGGAGGTATTCAAATCTCTGCGGATGGAACTACTTGGAAAAGCATGGTAAATCAAACTGAATTATTAGCTGCAAATGGATTGTATCCCGCAGCAATCAACCAAATACCAGCTGAGTTAGCAGCGGTTTCAAGTGGATTGAATGTTGATGCTAGTGGACTTATGGAAATGTATTCTGGAAGTGTTACAGCAAGACCTTTAGATGGACAATATATTCTTACTACAACAAAAAGTACTGAAGTACACGGAACAGCTGGAGAATTTATAGCTTTTGATTTATTTTTTAGATTAGATTCTTCTTCAAGTTCACAAATATATTTAACTACTACTTCTGGAGTTGTTGCGTCTGGAGCTGATTCAGGAATAAAAAATGCTTCTAGAATTGCTTTTGTTAATAAAGGAAACGTTGTAATAGGTACTCCTTTAGCGGGTATTCAAGCTATTAATTCGGGAGTTGCTTCCCCTGTTGTATTGTGGGAGCCAAATTACAATAGTCATACAGCACCCGCAATATTACACGCTAACGATACTTATGGATTAACTGTAACAGATGGTGGAGCACAAGTTGCATATGATGGAGTTATTGCTCCAATAACAGCATTAAATGACGTTTTAGTAGCTGTTTCAAATGCTGTAAGTTACCCTGCTTACTTTAAAGATGTAACTCCAACATTTACAACTGATGTCAATTATTCTGGTGTAACAAATTTCCAACAAGCTTTCACATTATCACCCGGAACAATAACTAAAATGAGAGTATATATGTGGATGGAAGGTCAAGATGTTGACTGTGAAAACTCTGCATCTGGAGCTATGGCTATATTTAATCTTCAATTATCATTAAATGATCAATAGTAAATAATAACCAACAATTATGTTGGTTTTTTTATTATTATATTATATAATATACTTTAGGATGGTGGTTATATGATAAAGAAAACTATATCTTCGATACTGATAATCATATTTTTAGCGGTTGGTATACTATGGTTTATGGATTACGATAGGGTAAAAAAAGGATTCGAACCAAAATATTGTTTGAAAGAAGAAGTGTACACTTATAAAGATGGGGAAACAAAACTATGTAGGGGACCTGGATATAATGTAATTAGATATAATAGAACAAGCAATAAAAAAATAGTGGTAGGGCCTTTTTGGTTTAAGGTTGAAGATTAAAAGATACAAAAGTATCTTTTTTTTATGATATAATTTAGTGGGTGATATTATGAAAACGGTACTTGTAACTGGGTCAAGTAGAGGGATAGGTAGAGAAGCTATTATTGAATACTCAAAACTAGGATATAACGTAATAATAAACTATAATAATAGTGAAAAAGAAGCTCTTGATTTAAAAGAATTAGTTGAAAGAGAATTTAATGTTAAATCACTTATAATTAAATGTGATGTTTCTAATGAAAAAGAAGTAATTAATATGGTTAATTTATCAATTAATAATTTTAAATCAATAGACATATTAGTTAATAATGCAGGTATTTCTATTGATAATGATATTTCGTTAAAAGATTCTAATGAGTTTAAAAGAGTATTAGATGTTAACTTATTAGGATCATATTTAGTTACTAAATATGTTTCAAAACACATGATAAAAAATAAAAAAGGAAATATTATATTTATTAGTTCTACTAATGGTATAGATACAAACTATGAATATAGTATAGATTATGATGCATCAAAAGCAGGAATAATATCATTAATGCAAAACTTTTCTAAGATGTTGTCCCCACATATAAGAGTGAATACTATTGCTCCTGGTTGGGTTAATACTGATATGAACAAAGATTTGGACAAAAAAGATATGCAAAAAGAAAAGGAAAAGATAATGCTAAAAAGATTTGCGGATCCTAAAGAGATTGCAAAAGTAATAGTATTTCTTTCTAGTGATGATGCTAGTTATATTAATAACTCTGTTATAAGAGTAGATGGTGGAATTAAGTGATGGAAAAAGATTTGAATGATGTATTTTTAAGATTAGATGATATTTGTTTTTTTAATAGTCAAAAAGTTCTCGATGCTTTTCATAAAAATAAATTATCAGAAACTCATTTTTCTGGTACTACTGGATATGGATATAATGATTCTGGAAGAGAAACTATAGAAAAAATATATTCTGATATATTTAAATCGGAAGATAGTTTAGTAAGAAGTCAATTTATTTCTGGAACTCACGCTCTTACTGTAACTTTATTTGGACTTCTTAGACCAAAGGATATACTTTTAAGTATATCTGGTAAACCATATGATACTTTGGATGAAGTAATAGGTATTAGGGATAATAATAGTTCATTAAAGTCATATAATATAAAATATGAAGAAATAGAACTAATAGATAATGATTTTGATTATAATACGATAAAAAATTATTTGATAAATAAAAAAGTAAAATTAATAGAAATACAAAGATCTAGAGGATATTCATTAAGAAAGAGTATTAGTATTGAAAGT
>CAZKBC010000024.1:0-10671 GCA_964551265.1 uncultured Muribaculaceae bacterium
CTTTATTAGCAAAATTGTAAGCACCTAAATCATCTTCTTCTAATGTTTTAGCTGTAATTGTATATGTTCCATTTATTAATGTTATTCCATAATTAGGATTTTCTGCTGACTCTGTTATTGTTATTGTATATGTTCCTACATCCAATCCTGATGGTTTTGATAAACCTATATTTAAACTATCACTTCCAAATAATGATCCAGAAGTTATTGAATAAGATAAAGGCATTATTCCTTCACCGTATACTGTTGTTATATCATCAGCTTTTACTGTTATAGATCTTTTTGTTACTTCAAAATCTTTAAATATTTCTTTAACGTTTCCTAAAGAGTCTACTGCTCTAAATGTTACTTTGTATGTATTTGCTACTACATCTTTATTTATATCATGAGTTATAGTAACTGGTACAACACCATCTGCAACATCAGTAGCTGTTGCTTTAAATTCTGGTATATCAGTATAAACTTCAATACTATAAATATTATTTTCATCTAAAGTAATTGTTGGTGCTTTATCATAATCCGGAAAATCTAATGGATCATCATAATCAGTATCCTCATTATATTCTTCTAGATTTGTATAACCATCACCATCTTCATCATCATTCCACGCTAAAATCTTAATAGCTCTTACTCTTTCAAAAGCTACATTTCCATTTAAGTCTGTATGATTATATCTTAATGTATAAGTACCAGGTAATACATTATTACCTCTTACTACACCATTAATTCTTAACGTTGGGTCATAATTATCTGTTACATTAGCCCCTTCATCAATATATGTTTCATATTGGAATAATCTTTTATAATTAGCTCTTCCAATAAGTGTTATTAAAGGTCTAGTAGTATCTACTACACTAAACTCTCTTTTTATTTCTTTTTTGTTATCAAATAAATCTATAGCAGTAAAGGTTACCGTATACTTTCCTACTACATCTTTATTTATATCATGTTTAATAGTAACTTCTAAATCATCCCCTTTGGCATCTTTAGCAGTTGCTTTAAACTCTGGAATGGTAGTTTTAACTTCCATTTCATACTTGTTAGATTCAACTAATGTCATTGTCGGTTTCAATCCTTCTAATTCTATTTCACCATTTGGATTAGCAAATGCAAACATGAATAGACTCATGAATATGAACAATAACATTGCTATGATTTTTCTTTTATTTTTTTTCATAAATAACCTCCCTTACTATTTACTTTCCGGTTCTCTCATTTTTATAAAAAATGGAGCAAAGTCAATTCCTTTAGGTAATGACTTTCTATTATAGTTATATACTCTATAACCTAAACCTAAACATTCTTTTACAGTTCCGTCATCATATTTATGTACTTCCTTCTTTAAACAGAATATAGGATCTTTTTCATTTCTAACCTTAATAAAGTCTACTATCCATATAGAAAAAACTACTACAAACACAACCCAAAAAGTAATGTTTAATATTTTCTTTATCATAAGTTCACCTCCTTTTATTTAAAATAAGCAAAAAGAATAATTAGAAACTATTCTTGAAAAAATTCTGACCATCAATAGATAGTTTCTCATTATCTCCAATTTGTAATTCTGGTGCTTTATTTATACTAACATCAGATACATCCAAATCTTCTTTTAAAACTCTATCTATTGAATAGTCTTCATATTTGCCCTGTCCTACAAATATTATATAATATTGTCTTTCTCTTGAAACCAAGATAAAAGATTGATTAGGATTGTATTCAGTTGAAGTATAACCTTTTTCTCCTAAAGAGACATAAGTATTATTAGGATCTAATTTCTCTATATTATTATTAACACTCATTTGAAAGTCGTTTAATACCTCTGTTGCTAGAGTATAAAAATACTCTTTCTTCTCCATTTGACTCATTTCTTGACTGAAGAAGACTCCATTGTTTTTTGTATAATCATACGCTACAAACATAATAAGAACTACTAATACCATTAATATAACATTAGTAAACATGCTTTTAGCAGGTGTATCTTTTCCTCTTACTACTACTTCTTTATATATTACTTTTTCTTCTTTAGGTTTTTGACTTAAATCACCTAATAATATTCCACAATTTAAACATATATATGCATCTTTATCTACTATACTCTTACAGTTAGGACAAGTAGCTTGTTTTTCTATAGGAATAGAGACAACTTCTTTTTCATCTATTTTTTGAATAGGTGGTATTATTTCATCATGTTGATATGCTTCTGGTACTATCTTCTCAACAACCGCTTGTTTATCTTTTTTAGGTCTATTAATTAAGAAAGTAATTAATTTTATTAATATAAATATAACTAAGGATACTATAGCAATAACTAAATAAGTATTAATATTTCTTCTCAAGGCAGTATCAAGACTACCCCAATTTTTTCTATATTTAATGAAAGCATAAATATATAGAATTATAGATCCTATAAATATGGATTGAAATAAAATTGCTAACCACTTAATTATATTCTTTCCCATAATTCCCCTCTTTGGTCGATTATTATACACATATTATATTTTTTGTCAACTTTTGTCTAATACTTTTTTAACTGGTGCATAACTAGTTCTATACTGATTTATTATACCATATTTATTTATACAATCCAAATGTTTTTTTGTAGGATATCCTTTATTGTTTTTAAAGTCATATATAGGATAATCTTTATCTAATTCATACATTATTTTATCTCTTGTTACTTTTGCTATTATAGATGCTGCTGCAATTGAATTTGATTTAGAATCTCCCTTTATAATAGAAGTACTTGGAATATTAATATTTAATTTAACAGCGTCTATCAATACATGTTCTATATTAGTTTGTTTTAAACAATTATTCATTGCTATAGTCATAGATTCTTTACTAGCTTCTAATATATTTATTTCATCTATTCTTTTATTATCTACTATTCCTACACCTACTCCAATTGCTTCTTTCATTATTATTTCAAATAATCTATCTCTATTTTTTTCACTTACCTTCTTAGAATCATTTAATCCTTCTAATTTATAATCTTTAGGTAATACAACACAAGCACTTACTACAGGTCCTACTAATGGTCCACGTCCTGCTTCATCTATACCCGCTATAAAATATATATTTTTACTATTAAGTTCTTTTTCATATTGATCCATAATATCACCAATATGATTATATCAAAAATATATATATTAAAATTATTTTTTTAAAGTTTTATTGCTTTTGTAATTATCTAACACATTATTTAATCTTATTATATCTTCATCATTAAGATATGTTTTAGCTTCTTCTATATATCTCATTGATCCATTTTTTCTATCATTTCTATCACAAAAATCATATATCAATAATTGACTTCTTACTACATTGTTAAAATTATTATCATTATTCATAAGTAATTCTAATGTAATTATATTTATTAAATGATAACTTAAGTTATTGTTTGATATAGAGTTTATATCGGTTGTTATATTACAGTTATCTTCAAGAAATGTTTTTTCTTTTATAGATAAGTTATCATATAATTCATCAGTATCAATCAAAGTATTATTATATTTATTTATATACCAATTATTTATTGTTTTTTCTAAAGCTTCTATTTCTTCATATGAAAAATATGAATATCCCTTACTTTTATATTCATTAAATATATCTTTAAATCTATTAAGCTTTTCTTCAAACAATATTTTAATCTTATTGCAAAATATATCCATATTATGTTCCCCTTTTTTAACTATGTTTATTATATGTTAATTATTTAATATGTCAATAGAGTATATGCTATAATTTGAGTGGTGATATTATGTTATCAATAAATAGAAATACTAATACAGTTATAATTAAAAGATCTAAGTTTATAGTTAATACATATAATGTATTTAATGAAATAGATGCTTTAAATATAATTAATGAGATAAAACTTAAATATAAAGACGCTAATCATAATTGTTATGCATATATAATAGATAATATAAAAAGATTTAATGATGATGGTGAACCAAGTGGTACAGCAGGTATGCCTATACTAGATATATTATTAAAGAATAATTTAAATTATGTATTAGTTATTGTTACAAGATACTTTGGTGGTATTAAATTGGGCGCTAATGGATTAATTAGATCATATTCTAAATGTACTAAGGAATCATTAAATATTGTAGAATTAACTAAAGGTAAAACTATTGAAATAGAATTTGATTATAAAGATGAAAAACATATTAATAATATAATTAAAAAAGAAGATATATTAGAGTCTTCTTATACAGATAAAATTAAATATATTGCTAATGTTATAGATATAGATTTAGAAAAGTTAGATAACTATAGAATAATTAAAGATATATATATTTAATTATTCTATTTTACTTCTAGGATGAAAATCATCATAATTTTTTCTTATTAAATCAGTTCTAACATGAGTATATATTTGAGTAGTAGATATATTTTCGTGTCCTAATAATTCTTGTATAATTCTAAGATCTGCGCCATTTTCTAATATATGTGTTGCAAAGCTATGTCTTAACATATGAGGATGTAAGTTCTTAGTTATGTTTTTAGAGATTGCTATTTTTTTTATTATTTTAAAGAATCCTACTCTAGTCATAATCTTACCATGATTATTTAAAAATAATGCATCAGTAATATATCCTTTTAACATACTAGTTCTATAAAGATCTAAATATTCTTTTACTATATGTAATGCATAATCTACTATTGGAATAATTCTTTCTTTACTTCCTTTTCCAAAGCATCTTACTGTAGCATTTTCAAAATCTATATCATTAACACTTAAACTTACTAATTCAGATACTCTAAGTCCTGTTGCGTACATTAATTCTAACATAGCTTTATTTCTAAAACTAAAAGCATCTTTAGTATCTATATCTAATAAGTTTTCTACTTCTTCTTTAGTTAATACTTCTGGTAATCTAATAGATTGTTTAGGTCTAATTATTGATTCACTAGGATCTTTATAGTCATATACTCTAGATATATATTTATGATATGATTTAATACTTACAATATTTCTTGAAATAGTTGAACTACTTATATTGTTTTTTGATAAATAACTTATATATTCTTCTATATCTTTTTTATATATATCTTCTTTATTAGTAAATATTAAATATTTATCTAAATCTTTTCTATATGAATAACAAGTATTTTTAGATAATCCTTTTTCAATCATTATATAATTTATATATTCATCTAAATGTTTGTTCATATTATCACCTATTTAAATTATAGCACTTCCACTCTATTTATTGTATAATTAGAGTGGTGATAAATATGAATGAACCTTTAGCATATAAATTAAGACCTACATCTATAAAAGATGTCATAGGTCAAAAACATTTAGTAGGTAAAGATAAAGTTATATATAATATGGTAAAGAATAAGAAGATATTCTCTATGATTTTATATGGAAAACCTGGTATAGGTAAAACATCTATTGCAAATGCTATTACTACTGAGTTAAATCAAAAGACAAGATTTTTAAATGCAGTTATTAATAATAAAAAAGATTTTGATATTGTTATTGAAGAAGCTAAGATGTATAAAGGTATTATATTAGTAATGGATGAGATACATAGAATGAATAAAGATAAACAAGATCTATTACTTCCTTATATAGAAAGTGGAATTGTTACTGTAATTGGTTTAACAGCTTCTAATCCATATCACACTATAAACCCCGCTATAAGAAGTAGATGTCAATTATTTGAATTAAAAGAACTTACTGAAGATGATATTAAAGATGGTATAAAAAAAGCTTGTAAAAGTGAATTCTTAGAAGGAATAAATATTGATAAAGAATCTATTGATTATATTTATAAGTTAAGTAATGGTGATTTAAGATATGCATATAATATACTTGAACTAGCTTATTATGGAACTAAAGATAAAGTAATTAATATAGAGACTTTAAAATCTATTAGTAATAAGCCTGTATTTTTACATGATAAGAATCAAGATGGATATTATGATGTTCTTAGTGCTTTTCAAAAAAGTATAAGAGGATCAGATGTTGATGCATCTCTTCACTATTTAGGAAGATTAATAGAAGGAGGAGATTTTGATTCTATATATAGAAGAATGACCGCAACAGTATATGAAGATATTGGACTTGCTAATCCAAGTATGGGACCTAAAGTGATGGCCTGTATCGATGCTTGTGAAAGACTAGGAATGCCTGAATTAGTACTTCCTCTTGGAGTAACTATAATAGAAATGGCACTATCACCTAAATCAAACTCTGCATATATAGCATTCTCAACAGCTTTAAAAGATATAGAAGAAGGAAACATTGGAGATGTACCTAAGCACATTAATAGTAGTGCTTTTGGATATAAGTATCCACATGATTATCAAGATTCTTTTGTAGAACAAGAATATATGCCAGATAAATTAAAGAATAGAAAATACTATATTCCAAAAACTAATAGTAAATATGAACAAGCTTTAAAACAAATGTATGATAAGTATAAAAAAAATAGTAATTAATTTACTATTTTTTAGTTATTGTTATGAATTAAACATATACAATATCATAGGAAGAACTATCAAGATTACATATAGTATTAGCGAAACTATAGCTAGTCCTATAAATAAATTCAATCCACTTAATATTGCTTGTGATTTCTCTGATTTCTTATCATCTTGCATTATGTATTGAAATAAAGCTACCTCAGGAAAGAAAAATGATAACCACATAAGAAGTTTATATTTATTCTTTTTCAATTTGCCTCCTATCTTATTATAATTATATAACAATTTTCTAAAAAAACAAATTATTTTGTTTTATTTTTAGATACTTCGGTTTTCTTATGTGTTATTTCAAAATTAGGATCACTTATTAAAGTAATATATGCCATATAATTTTTATTTTCAGTTCTTTGATCTATAAGATTTTTAAATAGTAAACTAGATAATTGTCTTTCATTATTCTTATAATCAGTGTCTAAAAATATTCCATATTTTGCAATATTCTCTTCAAATACCACTAATCCATTTGCCATTACTTCATTAAATTCTTCATTTATATTTAATTCATAATAACTTCTATGAACTTTTTCCAAAGCATCAATTACAACTTCTTCTTGATACTTGGTAATAACATTTGCTATAGTTCTCACTTTAATCATTCTTCTTATACTATCCAATTGATTAATATAATTATTTACTTTTGATATTTCCATATTATATAAGTTAGCATCTTCAAAATGTGTATTATTAGAAACAATTTCATCAACTTGTTCTTCTCTTTTCTTTAATAAAGCATCTTTATAATCTAATAATATATCTATTTTAGCTTGTAATACATTATCAGATAATTCATTATAATTTAACATAACTTCTCCTATTAATTTATTATTATACATCAATATTAATTATATATTAACATTTTTTCTTTATATGTGGTTTATCAATAACCATATCTATTCTTTCTTTGTCAGTAATATTTGGATTCTTTAGTTTAATATCTATTAAAGAAAATGCAATATCTTTTAAATAAGGATATCTTTCATATTCTAATAATAATTGATCTTTATTTAATAAGGAATATGTATCATCACTTTCTAAACATATATATTTATTATCTTTTATATTTGATAAGTAATCATCAATATCATCTATTTTATTATCCTTAAAAAGACTCATATTATCATTTGTAGTAATAACATAGTAATAATTATTAAAAAACTTTATATCTAATTCTTCTGTTAAAAACGGAAAAGTATTTTCTTCTATTTGTTCTGATACACAATATTCTTCTTGTTCTACTTTAGATAAATATTTAACTAAAAAATCAAAATATGTTTCTTTATCAAATGTAGTATATTTATTAAAAATACTATAACAATATTTTATTTTAGCTCTAGCTTCAATAATATTATTTCTAATAGCATATGCTTCTTTTCTATGTTGTTTAACTTTATAAGAAAATAGAAAATGATTATTAATATGATTTAATAAATCGTTTTCTTTACTTATTAATTCTTTTTCTAATTGTGTATATTTTTCAATATTAAAAAATATATCATTAACTGATTCAAATTTCATATTATATCCTTAATTGTTGATTATTATATTATTTTTTTTCTAACTTTTTTTGTTCATAGAAGATATTGTTATAGATATCAATATCTTTTATATCCGGATTAGATAGTTTAATATCAATAATACAAGTTGCTAAATCGAGAAGAAATGGATATTTAATAAAACTTTTATTTAATGAGAAACCATTTAATAATGTATATTGTTTTCTATCATTTAAAATTAAGTATTTACTTTCATCAATTCCATAAAAATAATCAGATACATATTTAGGAGGCTCAACAGTCTCTAATTTTTCACTAATATCTTTTGTTGTTATTACATTGTATTTAAATCCATACCTCTTTGTAATCATAAAACTATTATCAATGGGTGTATTAGATGGTGTATATTCATCATAATCACACTCTTTTATTTTAGTTACTACATATTCTTCATTTTCTTTATCACTCATATATTTGGCAACAATTGGAAGAATAATGTTTGAATCAAATGTAGTATAATCTTTTAAATCGTAAATTATGTCAGACATTTTCAAACTTAAATCGTAGATTTGATTTCTTTTATCTTTAATTTTAGATCTTATTCCAATTTTAGATGGTAAAAACATATCAAATATACTCTTTTGTTTAAGAAGAGTATCTATTTCACTTACTAATTTTCTTTCAATTTCATGGTATTCATCATATTGTTTTTTTAAACCATAAAAAGTATATATTTCAGACATTATTTCTCCTTTTCTATTTTCTTAAAATTTAGTTAATATATATTTTGCATAATCTTTTATAACATATGCCCTGTATATCTATTTATTATACATATTGTTATATAATTGTCAAATATTGTATACAAAATATTGATTATATATATATTATTAAGTATACTAAATAAAGGAGGAATTATGTTAGAAAAAAATTATAATAATTTATATGAAGCAAGAATATATAAAAAAGAAAGTAGATTAAATTTTCAAGATAAAGATACTGAAAGGTTATATGCTCTTGCTAATGCAATATATGTAATATCTAAAAATTGTATAGCTTTAAGTTCATCTGATCCGTTAAAAGCATCTGTAATTATAAGTGATGATGATAATTCAATAATAAATAATATTTTAGAAGAAGAACCAGATGTTATGGGCGTATTATATGATATAAAAGGACCAGACGAAAGTAAAAAGCAAACAATGGTTGATGCTACTATAATGGTATGTGAAGCTCATTTAAATAGAGAAAAAAGAAGATAAAATTTATCTTCTTTTTATATGCTTAATATATTCTTTATATGCTTCTTCAACAACTAAATCCCAGGATTTATATAATTGATTATATGCGTTTTCACTAACAACATTATAATGTTTTTCATCATTTATTATATCTATTATTTTTTTAGCAAATTTCTTTGGATTATTTTTTCCAAAGTATCCATTAACTTCTGAAGTTACTGTAAAAGCTGTAGGAGCATTTTCTAAAAATATTGTGGGTGTCTTTTGACTAGCTGCTTCTATCTGAACTAAAGAATTTGTATCAAACATTGATGGGAAAACAAATAATTTTGATCTATAAAATATTTTAGATAATAATTCTCTATCATTGATTTGCCCACATAAAACTACATCATTAGATAAGTCTAACTTATCTATTTTCTTTTTTAATTTTTTTAAATCTGGACCACTACCTACAAATAACATTTTAAATTTTATTTTTTTCTTTTTTAGTTCATCTAATACATCTACTATAAATAATATATTCTTTACAGTAGTAATTCTACCTACAAATAAAAACACATTCTCATCTTTATCTATATTATATAATTCATTTATTTCTTTAATAGATTTATTAGTATCACTTATTAATTTAAGTTCAGTAGCATTTTGTAATATTGATGGTTTCTTTGAATAACCATATTCTTGATATATTTCACCTACTCTAGTATTAACTGAATAACATTCATCACATTCTTCATATACTTTAATAGCTTGTTTAGTAATATAATCAGTTATTGTATTTGATTTAGTATATTTATATAATTCAAATTTTAATAGTGTATGCATAGTACCTATTACTGGTATATCGAGCATTCTAGCAACATCTATTCCAAGTTTTCCAACACTAAAAGGAGAATGTATATGAATAATATCAAACTTTTCTTTTACTAATTTTTTTAGTATTTTTAAATCTGATTTAGGAATACCATAAGAATAAGTAGTAAATGGTATTTTAAAGCTTTTTACTCTTATAACTTTGTAATTAAATTTGTTTTTTATATCTTTTAAACCATATGATGGACAAACTACCACTACTTCACAATTCTTAGATAATCTTTTGGCGTAATTATCTACTACCATTGCAACCCCATCAACCATTGGGAAATAACTATCTACAAAGAAACCTATTTTAATTTTTTTCATAACTCACCTACTATATCATTTATTACATAGCTAGCACATAATATTCCTGCAGCTAGAGGTACAATACTATTAGATCCTACTGGTTTACTTATATTTTGTGGTTTTTCAGTAGAACAAATAACCTTAGCATGTTTTATATTTATATCTTTTAATCTTTTTCTTAGAATCTTAGCAATTGGATCATAACTAGTCTTAGTAATATCTATTATTTCTAGCTTAGAAGGATCAAACTTATTAGCAGTCCC
>CAZKBC010000025.1:0-7145 GCA_964551265.1 uncultured Muribaculaceae bacterium
TTATTTGAATACTCATAGTTTACCTTACCTTTCTACTTTGATTATATTACATATAATTTTTCTTTTCAATACTTTGTGTAAACCCAAATGTAAAAAAAACTATATTTCTATAGTTTAATTATATTTATCTTTCTTACTATATGTAGTATGTAATAAATGATGTGCTATTTCGCTACCTGGTTTTTCTAAAAATTCATCATATAATTTTGTTATATCCGGATTTTTATGAGCCAATCTATTTGGTAGTTTTTTATCTTCTTCATATAAAGATTTTAATCTTTCCTTTTTAATATCAATATAATTCCTTACACTAGCTTTTACTATTGGTTGTCCTCCACCGTTTATACATCCACCAGGACAAGCCATAATTTCAATAAAGTGATATATAGCTTCTTTGTTTTCTATTTTCTTTAAAAGTTTTTTAGCATTAGTTAAACCCGAAGCAACGGCTACTCTAATTTCTTTTCCATTTAATGTATAAGTAGCTTCTTTTATACCTTGCATTCCTCTAACTTCATTAAATTCTAAAGTTACTAATTCTTTTTTATCTACTATATCTACTAATGTTCTTAGAGCTGATTCCATAACACCACCTGATGCACCAAATACAACAGAAGCACCACTACCAAGTGGATTATCAAAATCACTATCTTCAAGACTCTTAAAATCAATATTTTTTTCTTTTAATAATTTTATATATTCTCTTGCTGTTATAACAGCATCAACATCTTTATATATTGTAGCGTCATCATCTCTTAATATTTCTTTCTTTTTTGCTATACACGGCATAATTGTTACTACAAATATTTTTGATGGATCTATGTTGTTTAGCTTAGCATAATGAGTCTTAATTATAGCTCCAAACATTTTTTGAGGAGACTTACAACTAGAAAGATTTGGAATCATATTAGGAAAATATCTTTCTAAATAATTAACCCATCCAGGACTACACGATGTAATCATAGGAAGAACACCATTATTATTTAATCTATCTAAAAATTCATGTCCTTCTTCCATTATTGTTAAATCTGCTGCAAAGTTAATATCAAAGACTTTACTAAAACCTAACATCTTCATTGACGTTACTAATTTACCTTTTACATTTGTTCCAATAGGCATTCCAAAACCTTCACCTATAGTAAATCTAACAGATGGAGCAGGCGCTATTACTGTATATATATCTTTGTTATCTAAGGCTTCTTTTACTTTATCTAAATCATCTTTTTCTATTAATGCTCCTGTTGGACATACATTAATACATTGACCACAAGCAACACAAGGAGTATCATTCAAATCTTTTTCAAAAGCACAACCAATATGGGTATCATTTCCTCTTTCGTTTTTTCCTATAACTGCTACATCTTGGATTTTTTCACATACTGATGCACATCTATTACATAATATACATTTATTATTATCTCTTTTTAGATATACTGTTGATTCATCTTTTTTATACTTATCTTTCTTACCAACATATCTTTTTCCTTCTATTTTATATTCATATAATAAATCTTGTAATTCACAGTTTTTATCTCTTTCACAGTTATCACAATCTTTATTGTGTTCACCAACTATTAGTTCTAAAGTGTTTATTCTAGATTTAATAACCTTCTCAGAATCGGTTGATAAATCCATCCCTTCTCTTACTTTTGTTGAACAAGCAGTCATTAAATTATGAGTCTTATTATCTTCAACAACGCATACTCTACAAGATGCAATTTCATTTATATCTCTTAGATAACAAAGAGTTGGAATTCTAATTCCTAATTTTTTAGAAGCATCTAATATGGTAGATTCATCTTCTACAAATATTTCTTTATTATCAATTTTTAAACCTATCATATTTACTCCTTAATTATTGAATTAAATTTACAAACACTCATACATGTACCGCATTTTATACATTTTTCTTGATCTATAATATGAGGATTTCTTAACTCTCCTTCAATAGCGTTTACTGGACAATTTTTTTTACATTGACCACAACCTATACATTTATCAGTTATAATTGTGTATTTTAATAATTTGTTACATACTTTAGCATCACATTTCTTATTTATAATATGATTAACATATTCATCTTTAAAATATCTTATTGTACTAAGTACTGGGTTAGGTGCAGATTGTCCAAGTCCACATAGAGAAGAACTCTTTATATGAGTAGATAATTCTTCTAACTTTAAAATATCTTCTTCTTCACCATTGCCACTTGTAATCTTATCTAATAGTTCTTGTAGTCTTTTAGTACCTACTCTACATGGTACACATTTTCCACATGATTCATCTACAGTAAAATCTAAAAAGAATTTTGCAATATTAACCATGCAATTATCTTCATCCATTATTATTAAACCACCTGAACCCATCATAGATCCAATTGAGGTTAATGTTTCATAATCTATGTTTATATCTAAATGCTCTAAAGGTATACAACCTCCAGATGGTCCACCTGTTTGAGCAGCTTTATAATTCTTATTATTAGGAATTCCACCACCTATATCATATACTAATTCTCTTAGTGTTGTTCCAATTGGAATTTCTACTAAACCAGTATTTTTAATTTTACCACCAAGCGCAAATACTTTAGTACCTTTAGATTTCTCTGTTCCATAAGATATAAATTTCTCCATATTATTTAATACATAAGGAACATTAGCAAATGTCTCAACATTATTAATTAATGTTGGATATCCAAATATACCTTTAGAAGCAGGAAAAGGAGGTTTTAAATTAGGTTCTCCTCTTTCACCTTCTATTGAGTTAATAAGTGCTGTTTCTTCACCACAAACAAATGCTCCAGCACCAAGTCTTAATTCTAAATTAAATGAGAAATTAGTACCTAATATATTATTACCTAGCAAGTTTTTCTCTTTAGCTTGTTTAATAGCAATATTTAATCTTGAAACCGCTATAGGATACTCTGCTCTTACATATATATATCCAAAATTAGATCCAATTACATAACCCGCTATAATCATAGCTTCTATTACTGAATGAGGATCTCCTTCAATCAATGCTCTATCCATAAAAGCGCCCGGATCTCCCTCATCTGCATTACAACAAACATACTTTATATCAGATACTTCTTTATATGCAAATTCCCACTTTAAACCTGTTGAAAAACCTGCTCCGCCTCTTCCTCTTAATTTGGATTCTTTTAATAAATTTATAATAACTTCTCTATTCATAGTTAATGCTTTTTTTAAAGCAGTATATCCATCGTTATTAATATATTCATTTATATCTTCCGGATTAATATTTCCACAATTTCTAAGTGCTATTCTAGTTTGTTTCTTTAAAAATGGATACTCTAAAATATTACTATATCCTTCTTTAGTATATTCTAAAACTACATTTCCATTTATTATATGTTCATCTATTATTCTTCTTATCTTATCTTTATCTACTTTTACATAAGTAGTTCTTGTATTGTTTTTATATACTTCTACAATTGGTTCATATTTACAAGCTCCAATACATCCCACTGGAAGTACTTCTATATTTAATAATTCTTTCTTTAATATATCAAATACTACACTAGCTCCAGATGATATTCCGCATGTTCCCATTCCAACTACTACTCTATCTTTAATAGGATTATTAAACATCTTTCCTCCTATACTCATCTAGTATATTTTTTACATCTTCTTGTTTTACTTGACTATATACTTTATCATCTATCATCATTACAGGTGCTAAACTACAGCATCCTAAACATCTAGTATTTTCTATCGCAAACATATTATCACTTGTAGTTTGATTTTCAGTAATATTTAATTCTCTTTTTACTTCTTCTAATATTTCATTAGATCCATTTACATAACAAACAGTACCTAAACAAACACTTATGGTATGTTTAGCTTTAGGATTTAATCTAAATTGACTATAAAATGTTACAACTCCATATATCTTTTCTAAAGAATAATCAATTTCTTCACTAACTAATTTTAAATTATCAAAAGAAAGATAACCATATATATCTTGTAATCCTTGTAATATAGGCATTAAATTATCTTTACTATAACCATTTTTTTCTAACAATTCTTTTACTCTAGTATCCATATTAATCCTCCAGCCCCAATCCTAATAATTATAACATTACAGTATAAAAAAATCACTAATTATTAGTGATTCTTTACACTAAAAAATTAGTTATTAAGTCTACTATTAATTCCTTCTCATTAGGATTAGATTCCGCTATTAATAATGTAATTGCAACTAAAAAATTATTATCAATTACTTGTTTATCTTCTTTAAATAATATGTTATAAAAATTTAAAAAATATATAAATATAGTAGCAGCTATTCTCTTATTTCCATCAATAAATACATGATTTTTAATAATCATATATAATATATTAGATGCCTTCTCTTCTATAGAGTTATATAAATCTTTTCCATCAAATGTTTGATAAATATCTTCTATTATTGATTTTAATCCCATATTTCTTTCTAATCCAAATATTGAACTCGTTTCATTAAATGTTAATTCTTAAATTATTTTTATACATTCATCATATGATATTTGTTTATTATTATTAAGTCCTTTTTTCTTACTTATTGTTTTATGATCATAATCATCTAATAAGTTTAATGCCCTTGTATATTTACTTATAACATTTAATATTTGTTTTGATTCATTATCTTCTAGATTATCATTTGCCCTACTTGCTAGTTCAATTATCTTAATTGTTTTATCAAAGTATTCAAGTCTTTTTTGGTTAATAACATATCCTTTTAGCATATAATCTCTTATTATGTTAGTAGCCCATTTTCTAAATATGATTCCATTTTTTGATTTTACTCTGTATCCCACCGATATTATTACATCTAAATTATATACTTGTGGTGGTCTTCCTTTTGTACTTTTACCGGAAATACCGGTAGAACTATTTCTATCTAATTCACCTTCAATAAAAATATTATTAATATGTTCATTAATTGTATTTTCATCTTTTTTAAATAATAATGCAATTTGCTTTTGAGTCAACCAAACAGTATCATCTTTTAAACTTACTTCTAATTTAATACTTTGATCTTCAAATATAAATATTTCATTTTTCATAAATTATGTTAAATAAAAACTAAAGCGTAATGTATTGTTACTTCAGAAACTCCTTTCTGTTATATTTCGTCAATACTTAAACTTTAGATATTACTAATATTCTTTCTATTTGAAAGGTTGACCTTAATATACACTTATTATAACATTTATAGATAAAAAAATCACTAAATATTAGTGATTTATTACTTAATTTTACTATCTATTATTATAGTTACTGGACCATTATTTTGAATATTTAATATCATTTCTGCTCCAAATATTCCTTCTTCTACTTTAACATATTCTTTTATTCTTTTATTAAATTCATTATATAGCTCTATAGCTTTATCACCTTTCATAGCGTTTTGATAACTTGGTCTATTTCCATTAGTAGTATCTCCATATAATGTAAACTGAGAAATAGATAGTATTTCTCCATTTATATCTTTTATTGATAGGTTCATAATACCTTTTTCATCATCAAATATTCTTAAGTTAATTACTTTGTTAACAATATATTCGATATCTTTTATAGTATCATCCACATTAAAACCTACTAGTAAAACCATTCCATTATTTATAGAACCGACTTCTTTTTTATTTACTAAAACATTAGATTTATTACTTCTTTGAACTATTACTCTCATCTTATTACTCTTTCAACATTATCAACATATTTCATTAGAGAAATTTCATTCATAAACTTTTTTAGTGTCTCTAAATCTTTTACTAAAATTACAGTATCATATATATTCTTATCGATATTTGTAATTGTTTGAATATTTTGAATTACTATAGAATTAGTTGATGCTTTAGCAATAAGTTCTAATAAAAAGTTATCATTCTTATCTGCTGTAATCATTATATTAGTTGGAAACTTACTAGCAGATTCTTCATTCCATTCTATTGATATTAATCTCTCATCTATATTAGAAATATTATGACAATTAACTCTATGAACAGTTATTCCTTTTCCTTTTGTAATATATCCAATTACTTCATCACCTTTAATTGGTTTACAGCAATTTGCTAAAGATACTTTAATTTCATCTATTCCTGATACTATTACATCATTTTTATTTGGTTCTTTTTTAACGTTTGATTGAGATAATTTATTTAATACTATTTCTTCTTTTGTAGGAGTTTCTTTCTTATATAAACCAATTATATAACTTGGACTATATTTACTATTACCTATACAATAATATATCTCTTCTATATTATCTTCGCTTAATGTTTTTATTAAATTATTAATATTATCTTCATTATAAAAATCAGTATTAGAAATCTTATTTTTTCTAAGTTCTTTAATTAATAATTCTTCACCTTTTTTAATAGTTTCTTCTCTATTTATCTTTGTAAAGAAAGATTTAATTCTTGATCTAGCTTGAGATGTTTTAACCATGTTAATCCACTCTTTACTAGGACCAGTAGAATTCTTATTTATATTAATCTTTACTATATCTCCATCTTTTAATTCAAAATTAAGAGGTACTATATTATCGTTTACCATAGCACCAATCATCTTATCTCCAACATCAGTATGTACTCTATATGCAAAATCAATTGGAGTACTTCCTATTGGTAATTCTATAACATCACCTTTAGGAGTATATACATATATTTCATCTCTTAATACTTCTTGTTCTACAGTATCTTTAAACTCTTCATTAGTAAGATTATCACTATTACTTTCTATAATACTTCTAAATAATTGTAGTTTTTGTTCTACAGTATTCTTTAGGGCAGATTGAGCATCTTTATTTTCTTTATAAGCCCAATGAGACGCTATACCATATTCTGCCAATTTATCCATTTCATAAGTTCTAATCTGAACTTCAAATAAATCTCCATCTACACCAAATATAGTAGTGTGTAATGATTGATACATATTCTCTTTAGGCATTGCTATATAATCTTTAAATCTATTTGATAAAGGTTTATATTTTGAATGAATTAATCCTAAAGCTAAATAACAATCAGATTCAGAGTCTACATATACTCTTAGTGCCAATATATCATATATATCTTTAAATCTTTTTCCCTTTTCTAACTTGTTGTATATACTATATATACTCTTACTTCTACCTTTTATTTCATG
>CAZKBC010000025.1:7155-10565 GCA_964551265.1 uncultured Muribaculaceae bacterium
ATATATTAGAGATACTTTCTTTCATCTCTAATATAGAATTATCTCTTTCTAACTTAGTATTATTTAAGTTCTTAACTATATCATAATATATATCTGATTTATAATATCTTAAACTTAAATCTTCTAGTTCTTGTTTTAATGAATTCATTCCTAAATGATGCGCAATAGGTGACAATATTTCTAATGTCTCTTTAGCTTCTTTCTTTTGACTCTCTTCATCTAACATCCATAGATTTCTCATATTTTCTAATCTATCTGCTAGTTTAATTATTATTACTCTAACATCTTCACATAAACCTACTAATATCTTTTTATAATAATTAATTAAATATAAAGAATCAGCCGATATATTAACTCTATTTATCTTTCTTACTCCTGATACAATATTCTTTATTTCAATTCCAAATTCTTTTTCTAAATCATCATCTATATCTAATTCGTGTAATAAGGAAGCTGAAATAGTTATATAATCTATATTCATTTTAGTAAGAATATACGCAACATTAAGAGGATGTAAAAACTCTAAACTTCCATCTAGTCTTTGTTTTTCATTATTTTTTTCTACTGAATAGTCATATGCTCTAGAGATAATATTTATTTCATCTTCATTAGTAATATATTTCTTAGCATTTTCAATTAATTCTTCTTTAGTAGTTATCTCTTCATATTCCATAAAGCCTCCTAAATATCATCTGTGTCTATTATTCTTTCTACTTTAGATAGTTCTTTTTTAGTATATATATCTAACTCATCTATATCGATAGATAAAATATCATTTACCATTTCACTAAGTGATAAATTATTAGTTAGCATCCATTTCTTTTTCTTTAAATAATTCCAAATATCTGCTTCTACTATATGTTTCATACCACATTTAGTAAGTTCATCTTTTTTTATTATTAATGCAGGTCTTACTTTAATGTATAATTCTTTTAAAGAATCAAATTCTTCCATGACATCACCCAAACTAATTATAACATTTTTTAAAATAAAAAAAAGAATCATTGAATGAATAAACTTCTTAGACTCTTTTTCTTCTTTATTATAACTCTTGGACCATTTTTTTCTATTATATCAAACTTTATACCTGATTCTTCACTTACATATTTAGAGAAATCCGAATATATTCTTCTTCTATGATCTTCATCTTTATCATTACATTGCGCAATACACTCAAGTAATGCATCTCTTGAAAAAATTAAATCTTGTTTTATGTCTTTTGGTGCATTTCCATATTTTCTATAATCTTCTCTAATTAGGTCATACATGCTACTAGAATTGTTTATTTGATTATTGTTCATAACAAGCATCTCCCTCTCTTCTAATTAGAAGAGATATATAATACTCATTAATTTACATTTGTCAAGTTATTATGTTAAATAATCTATAAAGCCTTCCATAGATAAGTTTCCAAACACTGTTTTTCTTCTTAACATAAATCTATCTGTATTATAATCACTATATCCATTGGTATTCCATTGACCAATAAATGCCATTTTAAAATTAGCTTCTTTTAATGCACTTATTGCGTTATCATTAAAATCAAAGAATGGATATGCAAAATAGTAGGATTCATCTAATTTCTCTTGACTAAGCTTTAAATCTGCTACTATATTTTCTTTCTTCTCACATAACATTTGACCACCTTGACTAGAAGCAGAATTTAATGGGCATTTATAGTTATTATGTAAATCATCAGTATGAGATTCAAATCTAGCATATGCAGAATCAAAGTGACTAGATACATCTACTTTACTTGTAATAATAAAAAATGTTGCGTATATCTCATATTTCTCTACTAAAGGAATAGAATTTTCTAAGAATATTCCATCATCTAAAGTAATAGCAATAGTGTTTTTAGGTACTCTTATTTTTTTATCTAAAAACATTTCTAATTCTTCCATAGTAAGTGTTAAATATTTATTCTCATTTAAATATTTCATATGACTTTCAAATTGAGATATAGTATGACATATCTCTATTGATGTGCATTTTTGAGTACTTGGATCATATACTGTATGATATGTTAAAGTTCTCATATTAGATCTAGTTTCTTCTTTAGTGTTCTCTTTTTCATAAGTCTTTTCTACATCACTATCATTTATATAATATAGCTTATTATTAAACTCAATACCATACTTATTATCATCTTTAATAATAATGGGTAAATCAAATGATTCATTTAAAGTAAATACTAATTTATTATTCTCATCATAAAACATTGTATTATCTTTAGTTATTATGTTTTCATTAAATACAATATAGTCTTTATATCTATTATTTGAATCAGTAATATCAATAATTGGATCTATATCTTTATAATCAATATAATAATCTAAACCTTCAATCATAAAGTATATAGATTCAGAATCTACTATCTTTATTTTTTCATCTTTAGATATTGTACCTATTAACTTATATTCTTCTTTATCTTTTTTATAAATATTAGATTCTTTATTAGTAATTGCAAACCCATTAAATTTTTCCTTAGATTCCTCTATTAATTTAGTTTCATCTACCTTTTCTTCTTTAAAATAAGTAGTATATCCATAGTATCCTATTACTCCAATAAGTATCATTATTAATAGTATAATCATAAATTTTTTCATATTATCACCTAGTTATATAATACATTGAAATATATATTTTAGCAATTGTTTTTATTGAATAGATTCTTAATATATGATAATATACTTGTGTATTAATAGTGAGGTTATATGAATTTAAAAAAGATATTTAAAGTAATTTCTAAATTTATTCTAGTTATATTATTAACTTTAATTGTTGTAATAACTACAGCATTTTTAACATTAAAGTTAATAACTAGTAATATATCTGTTACCGCGAAAGAATTATTTGTTACTACAATATTAGAAACTGGTCAGATGAAGTTTTTAGCATCTTGGTTTTTATCTGAAACTGAAATAAAAGAAATAGTAGATAGTAATTCAATGAAAGATATGGATGAAAAAGAAAATTTAGATTTAATAGATATGGATAAGAAGAATATTGATGATATAGAGTTAGTAAAAATATCAGGTAATACTTTTGCTGCTAAGATGATTATAATTAAAGATCCCTCTAGAGTAAAACTCGCAACTACTTATCCTTGGAGTGAATTTGGAAAAGAATTGGATGTATTAGTTAAACAAGTTGATGCTTATGCAGGAGTTAATGGTGGCTTGTATGAATCTAATTTAAATAAAGGCGGTAGACCTGTTGGAGTTGCGGTTAGTGAAGGTAAAATATTACATAATAATCCTGGACTAAAAGGATTATATATTATAGGATTTGATAAAAAGAATTTACTTAGAATTATTGATATTGAAGGAATGAATAAAAATCAAGTAGAAGCATTAATTATTAAAGAAGAAATTAGAGATGCAGTAGCGTTTCAAGATGAAATGAGT
>CAZKBC010000026.1:0-10519 GCA_964551265.1 uncultured Muribaculaceae bacterium
TTGATACAATTTTTTTAGAATTTAGTCTATCTTTAAATTCATTAACATCTAAATTGTTATAAGCACAATAATCACTTATAGCTTTTTTCATATTCTTAGGATCAGTCTTTAGTAAAGTATCTATACTCTCAAACATAGCTTTTATACTTTTTTTAAGAGCATTTAACTCATTCATCTTATTTACTTCATTATCTAACTTTTCTTTAAGATCTGGTATAAACATCGCTATAATAGTAAAATCTTGTTTACCATATTCATATGCCAACATATTTTCTATTGTTAAATAATCAAATTCTGATTGATTTTTATTCATAGTATTTATTAATTTTCTATAAAACTCTAATTGTATTTTTATATTACTAGTTTCTTTTTCAAATATTTCTTCAAAATTATCATTATATTTCATTATTATCTCCCTCTTACTTTCAATCCTTCTTTTATAGATTTAACTCTTATATCTATTAAACCAAATATATGGTCATAGTTTGGATTAGATTGCATTCTATCAATTGTTCTATAATCATTCTCTATGAGTCTCTTTTGAGCTCCTAGAGCCAAATTAAAGTTATTGATATCACTTACATCTTTAGTTTTTTGTTCTAATTGATTATTAGATACCATTCTTTTTGTTTCTTCATCAGCATTAGTATATAGAGACACTTCTTTTGTAGATGTTTCAATCTCTAAAGTTAACATTTCCAAGAAATCATTATCGAACTTACTTCCAGGAAATGCAAAACCAATCATTGATTCTATAAAAGTAATATCATACATACCATTAGTATGTTCAATCATATATAATATATCCTTATAGAAATTCAACTTAACTTTTAATGCATATAAGTATTTGTCATTGTTTAAAACCATTTTTAATCTCCCCCCTTTTTATAGACTGAGACTTATTATAACTATTGTTTTATATTTGTCAAGAAAAAAACCATATTAATGGTTTTTAATTATAAATTATTAATTGATGATGTGCTCTTGTACACGCTACATAGAACATTTTTTTATCTAATATAGAATTATAATTTATATCATATACGATTACTGCATCAAACTCTAATCCTTTTGCTAAATATACAGGTATTATAGATAGATTACTCATTTCCTTGTTCTCATCTGTTATTAATCTAAATCCATCTATTTTTATAGAATTTTCATTTTTAACTATTATTGCTATTGAACTAAATTTGTTTTTTAACATTTCAATATCTTTATTAATGTCATATTTTTTATTTCTAACTATCACGGGGTAATTAAATTCTTTTCTAATAACTTCCGACTCTTTTATATTTAATATTTGATTAGTGTAATCCATTATTTCTTTACTAGATCTATATGTCTTGTTTAGTTTTATATATGATGAATCTTCAAATATAGTACTTAAATCATTTAAACTTAAATATTCAATATAAAAATTTAATGTTTGATTTATATCTCCGAATATAGAAAAATAAGCATTTTTAAATATTTTCTTTAATATAACATATTGAATATAATTATAATCTTGTCCTTCGTCAATTGTTAAATATTTTATATTTCTATCATAAGGATATCCAAATAATTCAAACTTTATAAATAATAGTAGAGATAGGTCTTCATAATTAACAAAATCCTCTGATATTTTGTCCATATTTCCAACATCTTCTATAAAATAATTATAAATACTAATAATATCTATATTTTTATTTAACTTACTAATCAGCAAATCAAAGATTTGTTTTTTAATCTTCTTTTGTTTAATTTCTAATTTATTACAGATATAATCAGAAATTTTATATATTCTATCTAATATATTTAATGATGAGTATTTATTAATAAATAGATTATTTAATTCTATTTTAGAGAAAAAAATATCTCTTAATTTAAATCCTTTATCAAATTTTAATTCTTTCTTATATTTTATTATAAATTCATTAATTTTATAAATACTATCATATGACATTTTAAATTTAATTGATGAAGAATTGCCATCTTTAGTATATATTCTTTTCAAATACTCGGAAAAGGTTTCTATTTTTTTTATTTCTTGGAGATGAGATTTCGCAAAAGAACTGAATTCCATATTCAATATATTTTCTTCACCTAATTCGGGTAATATATTGGAAATATAACTTGAAAACAAATTATTAGGTGAGAAAATTAAAAAATTAGAAGAATTAATATTTTTAATTGCATATAGCAAATATCCTATTCTATGAATTGCAACACTGGTTTTTCCACTGCCCGCTATTCCCTGTACTATAATAGATTTATTCAAATTTTCTCTAATTATTTTATTTTGTTCTATTTGTATTGTACTAACAATATTCTTCATCTTTTCATCGCTTGATGAACTCAGTATTTCTTGCAAATATTCATCATCAATATTTATGTCGCTATCTATTAATCTAAGTATTTTATCATTTAATATTTTATACTGACGCTTTAATAATACTTCTCCATTAATATCTCCAATGGGTGCCTCATACTTTGCATTTCCTCTACCATAGTTATAAAACAAAGAAGAAACTGGGCTTCTCCAATCGTAAACCAAGATATCATTGTCTTTAGTAACATTAGCAATACCAATATATATATTTTCTCTTTCTTTATTTAACAAAAAAATTACTCTTCCAAAATATGCACTTTTATAAATCTTCTTGTATATATTTGCTTTATCTTTCTTAAATAATGAAACTGATTCAATCTTATTTGCCTCATTAAAATAAAAATATGATTCTAAATTATCTATTTCACAATTTAAAGTATTAATACTATTCCATACATATTTTTTTAATGATCCGGCTTCATTTTTTTTTATAGTTGAATTATTAATTGCTAAATTCAGTTCTTTTTTTACTATATCTCTAACATTTTTTAAATAATCTTTTTCAAACAATAAATCTTTAGAATTATTCATTAATCCTCCAATCTAATCGATTAAATCATTAATTTTTTTTATAATAAATTTTGAATAATTCTTATCTTTTTCATTATTTATAATATAAAAATGAACATAAGAATTTACTAAGCACCACTTTAAATATGTTTCATTATAAGAACCAAATTCTTTATAGCCATCTAAAAATATTATTACCTCATTTTTTGTTTTTAAAAATTTTTGGGTTTGTCTTCTTACAATAGACCACGCTATATCTTGTTCTTTAAATCCCATTCCCGAATATTCCCAATCTAATATACCACTTATATTATTATCTTTCCATAATATGTTAGCATAATGAAAATCTCCGTGAATAAACGTATCATAATTCATATTTATTTTATTATTTAATAACCAATCAATATATTTTTCAAGTATTGGGTGCTTAATCCAAATTTCTTCACTTGGAATGTCATTAATCTTTCTTAATTTAATTTTTTCACATTTTGGTTTAATTGAATGTATTCTAGAAAGCATTCTTCCATATTCTTTTAAACAAATATTTTTATCAAAATCTATTATTTCAGATAATCTTAACCCCTGCAATTCGCTTGTTACAATGTAATTATAATTTTTTATTACACCATTATCTAATAATTTTGGTATAGGAAAATTATATTTTTTCAGTATATTTAATATCTTACATTCATTCGGGATGTTCCCCTTTTTATCTCTTTCAACTTTCAAGAAAAAAACAGTTTTCTTACCAATACATTTATATACATCATTTGCGGCATGAGGATAACTAAGAATTTTCTCAATTACTAAACCATTATTAAGTTTAATACTATATGGATCTACTATGGGTTCTCTCCATTTATCAATATTCATAATCCTCCTTAACTTTTGCATCAATTTTTTTTATTCTTAGCAAAGCATTTATTACTTCATCAAAACAATATTTATAAATGTAGCATTTATCTTTTTCAATATCTTTAATAGGACAACCTCCTTGACACATCGGTAAAAATATACAAGAATTACATTCTAAACAAATATTGTTATTTACTTTTTTATCAAAGAAAAGATGTGTGCATTTATAACGTTTTCCTAAAACATCAAATACTTGGGAATGTTCATTTGTAGCTCTACAAAAAGAGCTTTGTCTTTTTAGATTAAAATATTTTTCTGTTTTTATTAATTCATTATCTATCATTTTATTAAATATTTTATTATAGTAGCCTTTTGTTTCTTTTATGTAAACTAATTCTTTATTAATTTTATCATCATAAATTGGAATACAATAACAATAAAAATTTTTATACTTACTGTACATTGACAAGTAATCTAATAACTTCAAAATATCATTAAAATTGTTTTTATCAAAATTAATTCTTATAGAAACATTTAATGAATTGATTAAACACTTCTCTATATTATTTATTATTAAATCAAAAGAATATCTTTTATTATTATATTTTTTCCTCTTTTCATATTCTTCTTTAGTGCCATCTAAAGTTATTTGAATATTATTAATTTTATATTTATTTAAAATACTTATAACTTTATTATTAATCAAAGAACCATTAGTAACTATATTTGAAGTATATATAATGTTTTTCTTATTGCATAAATCTATTACTTTATCAGAAATTATTTCTATTACTCTTGTATTTAATAAAGGTTCTCCTCCAAACCACTGAATATGAATTCTATCTTTATTCTTTGATTCTTTTATAATAAATTCATATATTTCTTTAGCAGTGTTAATATTCATTGCGTCTTTACTATAATTATATTCAAAGCAATAAGAACAATTAGCGTTACAATTTAAAGTGGTAAATATTGTATAATGCCCATATTTATCATTTTTAATTTCATTTAATCTGATATTGTTGCATTCATCTATTTCATTATACTCTTCTTCAACAATAAAATTATTTTTTTTAAATTCAAATATAGAATCTTCATCCAAATTTAATAAACTATTTTTTTTATTCTCATCGATAATCATAAAAGAGTTATGAAAAGTATTGAACAAAAAATATTCATTATTAGTTAAAGCTTTAATAATATTATATTTAGATAACTTATACATATTAATAAAAATATGGAAGACATGCCATATCAAAAGTTTTGCAATTTTTCTTGTTATTCTTGCAACTAAATAATACGCATCCACCCAAACAATCTGGTAACATATTACAGTTTAAACAAGCATCATCTACTAAACATGATAATGCTTTTTTAGACCAATTTACAACGTTCTTAGAATATATTGTCGGGTCTCCATCCTCTCCTATTTTTCCAATACAAGCGCTCGTATAATCAATATCGTTGATACATTTCCACATAGTAAGATCAGGCATTAAATAAAAGAATTTATTGTCAGCACATCCCTCACAGCTTTGGTAATAATAAGTATTTTTCAATATTTTAAATCCCATGCTATGTCCAACATTATAAAATTTTTCTAATTCTCCTACATTATTTAAATTGTCTTCCTTATAAGCATGAGTTGAATATACAGCTCTTATAAGTAATATAATTCTTTTTCTATACTTTTTTTCAAAGTTAAGAAGCATCTCTTCAAAAACTTTAGTATCAGTATTTGTTAGATTTATTCTAAGATTAAATTGAAAGTTTTTTTTATCTTTTGAAATATCTAGTAACATCTTGATGTTTTTTATTAATAAATCAAAAGAAGGTTTACCATCTTTAAATATTCTTAAAGTATCATGATTTTCTTTATAAGAATCAATAGTAATTTGTAAAGATAACAAATTATGATCAAATAGTTTGTTAATTATTTTTTCATTAAGTAATGAACCATTTGTCACTATACTGGTAATATATTTATAATTATTTTTTTTCGAATCCTTTTTAACCCAATCTAAAAAGTTAAATATTTGATCAATAAATAGCAAAGGTTCTCCTCCGAATAAACTTATTTGAACATTTTGATGTTTTTTAAAGTTTTTAATAGCAAACTTCTTTAATATTTTAAAATAATTATTAACATCTTCTTTACCGCAAGATAAATTCTTTTCAAAACAATAAGGACATTTAAAATTACACGCTAAAGAAGGTACTAATACAATATTTAATAAACTTTCATCATAATATGATTTTTGAACCAAATAAATCAATTCATCTAACTCATTTCTATCTTCTTCAACAACAAATCCATTATCTATCATTATCTTTTTTTCTTCATCACTTAATTTATTATAGTCATCAATATTTTCTAGAAATGAAATGTTGGAATCTTTTTCTAAAACTAAACACCCTTTAGATATTGAATTATAAACATATGTGCTATCATTTGAATTTTTGACAATATTATATCTACTTAATTTGTACATAAAAACCCTCCATAAATAATAAGTGAAGGAATTTCCTTCACTTATTATTAGCTATTGCAATTTCCAGTGCAAGTACATGCATCTAGACAGCCTTTTAGAATAACGGAATTTTTGTTAGTCATTATGTTAGCAATGTGTTTTTTTGAATTAATTTTTGATAATAAAACTTTTTTTATTTTCATATCCAAATCCTCCTTTCTCTTCTATTTTATTGATAGTACCTTTTTTAAAGGCAAACAAATATCCTTCTCTAAAGATATTATATCAAAATATTTTAAATATTCCATGGTTTTCTCATAATTTTCAAATAATCCTATATATATGTTTCTATTATTTTTCTCTGATAGAGGGAGCATATTAATATCTGAAATACTATTTCCTATTAATATCTTTGAATGATAGCAATCCATCTTATTCAAAAACAAAGAATTATACTTTCTTTTTGAAAATATTATGTTTGAATAATCAAATTGATAATTATCATCGTAATAATTTGAAGTAATTTCCACATTTGAAGAATACATATCAAATTTTTTTAATATTTGTTCTATAAGATTTCCTACACCGGAAGAATTAATATATATTTTCTTTTCTTCTTTATTTAAAAAATCAAAGAAATACTTAATATTTTCTCTCATCTCAAATTTATTTATAAATTCATTTATATCTATTCCATTTTTTAAGTATTCACTTAATACTTTTAATTCAAATATTGCAAAATTTCTAGTTTTTTCATAAGGAGAAGCATTAGTATCAAGTTCTAATCGCTCCATTTCCGCATTTAAAATATCACTATAACTTTTATCAAATATTCTTCTAAATATACCAATAGAAGAAGCGCTACTAGATGATGTAATAGTACCGTCAAAATCAGAAACAACACAATAATTATCATTAAATTGTTTTTTACTTAAGTCATTCGTATATACTTTCATATAACCCCCTATTATATTATAATTTTCTTAATACTAATAATGTTGATCTAAAAATAAAATTTGGGACTTCTCCTACACTTATAGAAAACAAGAATAATCTAGCACAATTAAATGAACGATTAAATCCTCTCCAGTAATTCTAAGAACCTCTTATATATTTATATTATAGCACTAAATATATATAATAAAAAAAGATACAAATTTATTTATTTGTATCTTTAACTAATCTTTTTACTTTATATTCTTTATCAGATTTAATAATATTAACTACTCTTTCATCTATTAATAATAATATTTCATCATTTGTAAGAACATTTTCTACTCCATATATTGGGTGTTCTATCCTATTATTTATAGAATAACTTGCAGATTTAGTCTCTAGTGCTAAAAATGTATGATAATTTTTAACGCCTTCTAATTCTTCACTTACTTTTATATTTTTATCATCATAGTTTTCCTTAGTATCATCTTCTTTACTTGCTACTTTTGACATTTCATTGGATAGGTATTCTGCTTTTTCTTTTATTTTTTTTAATGTTTCAATATCTAATTTACCATTTGGTATAATATACCCCATCATTTTTTCTAAGTATATAATATCAAATACATCATTAGAATTTGAAATGTTTTTTATTAATGATATATAAAAATATCTTAAGTTAGTTAAATTATCTAAGTATTTTAAATCTTTGTTTATCATAATATCTCCTTGATGAAATATTATACTATAAAAAAGAAAAAAAGGAATTAAATTCCTTCTATATTATTCTTGATGATTTCCTTGACCATTACCCATACCATTGCCAAGTCTTCTTCCAAAATGTAAATCATATTTTTGGCCTAATTTCTTAGTACCAGTTCCATCACAATTTTCCATTTCTTTTTTAATTTCTTCAGCTTTAGCTTTATCAAGTTCTCCATCAACAACCATTTGATCTATAACTTTGATTTTATTCTCTAAAGTGTTATTAGGATTGTTAGGAGTTCTTGCAACTTCAGCATTAACCGCTGTTATTGTTACTAAAGAAACTAAAACACCAGCTATAATTAAGTATACTTTTTTCATACTATATCCTCCTTTCTAATATAATGATATAGTTTTAATGTGATAGTTATATGAAATATTAAAAGCTTATCCAAAATTTTGTAAATTCATTCTTAATACTGTCTACTCCATATTTAATATTATGATTATCTAATATTGTTTTTACTATATATAAACCCAATCCATTTGAAGTTTTACTATTATGTGTTGTATAAAACTTATCAAATATATGTGTAGTATCTTCTATACCTTTACCATGATTTATTATTTCTAATGTATTATTATTTATATTTATAATAATAGTATTATCTTTACCCACATGGTTTATTGCGTTTATTAGTAAATTATATATTACTTGTTCTATTTTGTTTTTATCTACATTAGACATTAATTTATGTTTATCATATTTAATAATAATATTCTTATCCATTATAATCTTATCTAATCTATTTATTACTTTATCTACTATTTTAGATATATCTGTATTATTTAATTCTAAATATGTATCTAGTTCTAATTTAGAAGTTTCTAATAAATTATTTATCATAGAGTTTAAGTTATCAACTTCATTTATAATATTATTTAACTTAATATCTCTATCTTTCTTATTTCCTTTTACATCTTTAATTACTTCTGCATATCCTTTTATAATAGTAAGAGGTGTCTTTAAATCATGGCTTACATTTGATATTATCTCTTTTTGAAGCTTATCTTTTTCTTTTAATCTCTTTGTTGTTTCATTTAAAGTAATAGATAATTCTTTAACCTCTAAATATTCATCTTCATTAAATTCAATATCAAAATTACCTTTTCCTAATTCTTTAGATTTATCATTAATATTTTTAATTGGTAATGATAATCTTTTTGATAATCTTAAAGATATTATTATTGAAATAATAATAGATATTATTGTTACATATATTAATTGTCTACTCATTATTGATGTAGTAGATTCTATTGGATCTAATCTAGATACAAATATAACAAAATAATCATCTATTATATTTCCATATAGATTATAATTAGAATCCAATCTAGTTAGGTATATATCCTTATCTATTTGTTTAAAGTTAGATAATAATATTACACTTATAATTTCTTTTTCTACTCCTCTTGGAAGTAAGTTATTTGATTCATATACTAGATTTCTACTATTATCATATACATATATATATGAATCATTTGTGTTTTCTATTTTCTCTAACTTTTTTACATCTTTAATATCATTTATTTGATTAAAAGAATTTTTAATATCGTTCTTTCTAAATAATTTATAACTACTATTAAGTAAGAATATTTGAAAAAACCATATACTAAGAACTAGTATAAATATTAATATTAAAAAATTAATTATTAATTTAGTATTTAATTTATTAATCAAATCTATAACCTTCTCCCCTTATAGTAACTATATGTTTACCATACTTATTTAATTTCTTTCTAATCATTTTAATATGAGTATCTATTGTTCTATCAGTACCATAGAAATCATTACCCCATACATTATTTAATATAGTCTCTCTATTTAATAATATGTTCTTATTTTGAATTAAATAATCTAATAATTCATATTCTTTTAGTGTCATCTTTATTTCATTATTATCAATAAATACCTTCTTAGATAGTTTATCAATAGTAATACCTTCATAAGAATATATACTAGAATTTCTTTTAATTTGAATTACTTTTAATCTAGCCATTAATTCTTTTGGACTAAATGGTTTAGTAATATAATCTATTGCACCCGCTTCAAAACCCTCTAATTTATCTTCTATCTGACTTTTAGCTGATAACATTAATATGGGTATTTCTTTTTCTCTTAAGACTCTTCTAGCAATATCAAACCCATTTATATCAGGTAACATTATATCTAATATTATTAAATCAAAATCTTCTTTTTTAAGCAATTCAAAAGTAGTCTTACCATCACCAGACTCAATTACAATATGATTTTCTATTGATGCATATTCTTTAATTATTTTTCTAATATCTTTATCATCATCTACTACTAAAATCTTCATAGATATCACCTCATATAAACTATAAACCTAAAATGTGAAAAGAATGTGAAATGATTATTTCTTTTTCTTGTTTAAAAAATTAGCTGCTCGCATTATTATAGCGTCTTTTTCTTTAAGTGCTATATCTTTTCCCCAAGCCTTTAAACCAATAGTTAAAGACGCTACTATACTAGTTACTATTAATAATACTAAAGTAATATTTATATCATAATTAGTTGATATATTATTAGATACTACTACTGTTGCAGTACCACTCATAATATTACAAATATCCCCTATTACATCAT
>CAZKBC010000027.1:0-10316 GCA_964551265.1 uncultured Muribaculaceae bacterium
AAAATAAGTAATGACACATGTAATTATTTGAAAAAACACAATTTTTATGTTATACTTTTTATGGTGAAAATATGAATAAAATAGCGGGTAAAGTATTAGTGTGTATTTATTTATTATTAGTAGTAATACTAACTCTTTATTTGTTTATGTATACTAGATATGGGACTTCTTCTGTAGGAAAAACTATTTTGTTTTCAAATAATAATATAGATTCTTTTAAAAAAGGATCTTTAATAATTATAAAAAATAATAACAATGATTATAAAATAGGAGATGATATAATTTTTTATAATGTTTATAATATGAAAAGTGGTGTATTACATCAAAAAATAGTATCAAAAGAAAATACAAATGAAAAAGAAATAACGTATGAATTGAACAATAATAGATTTATATCTAGTTCTAATGTAATTGGAAGGGTAAAAGATTCAATAGAAATTCCATTATTGGGGTATATATTTTCAATTTTGACCTCAACGATGGGTTATTTAGTTTTTGCACTTATTCCAACACTAAGTTTATTTATATATCAATTAAATAATATATTAAAAAGATTTGATATATAGGAGTATGAGATGATAAGTAGAATTAAAGACAATAAAATATTGCTCCTACTAGTATTATTAGTATTGCTTACAGTTGCAACCACTTTGGGTAGATTCATTTATAATGAAATAAAAAAGAACTTTTTTTTAACTCAAGACTTTTATTTTAATAGTGATAAACTTACTACTCTTAATCCGTTATATTTAGTAAATAACTATAACGGAGTTGATAGTTATGATATCGTAATAAACTTAAATAGCTTTAAGAATAACTTAGTAAGTTCATCAGAAGATATTGCATATGATATTACCTATAGTTGTTCAGCTAATGCTAATTGTGGAGTATCAAAAGCAAACGGACTTATATATAAAGCAACAGGAACGGATTTTTTTGTATTCTCTATGAGCCCCAATGTTTTACTTAATACCGGAGACTTTTTAGAGGGGCAAGTATACGCGCAAACAACCGCACCCTATGTAAAAATATTAAGAGCTAGATTTAAGTTAATAGTAGGAAACTATGGATTATCTCATACTATTTCAGACTCTGTTGGAAGTCCGTATTTGGAATTAAAAGTAACAAATACTCTAGACTATTATAAGGTACTCACAGCATTTGGAACATATAATATAGGGGACAAATTAGATTTGGAGACATACTCTTCTCTCTCTCAAGTTGATAAAGATAAATGCGCATCAGCCATAATAAATTTAAACTTTAACCCTACAATTGTATTATATGATAACGTAAGTGCCATAAGTAATGTTATAATAAGTTCAGGTACAACAAACATAGGGGGCAATGATTATGTAAATGCACTATCATTTAAGTTAGATGCAATATCGAGTACTGTAGTAAGATTTTATAAAAGAAATGCTCAAGTAGATTATACTTATCCAATTGTTAACCCAACATCAATAGTAACAGTAACTTATACTTTATAGGAGGTAAATATGAATTTTAATATTATTAATGAATACATAACATTTTCAAAGTCATGTATAAATAAATATCTAAAAAAGATATTAGGTAAGTATTATAATCAAAATATAGCTAATAGATTCTTAAATATTTATATAAATTCAAGATATTATGATATCTATTTATCTTCAGGAAAAGATTTAGCTTTTAATATAAGAGAAAATCTTATTAATGCCTCTAATACTATGAAAAAGCAAGAAGATCCAATAGAAGTTGATAATACTCTTCAAGCTTTTGAATTTATATATTACTTTGACAATGTAATAGAATGTGAATCTACTAAAGAAAAAATTAATGAAATTGAAGAATTTAGAAAAGAAAGGTTAAATATAAATAAGAACTCAAAATATAATTCTGAATTATTAAACACTATTAAAGAAGATTTAATTAAGAAAAAAGATTATGTTGATACAATCGAAAACAAAAAATTTGAATTATCTTACGAGTTAACAAATATAAGTAACTTGTATGAAGTAACACTAAATCAAAATTTAAAGTTTCCAATCGTATATAATTCTGCAGTTATAGATAAAATATTTAATTCTAGTGATATATCACAAAGAAAAGCGGCTGTAGAATATTCATTTACCGCATTAAAAGTGTTAAAGGATGTAATAAAGGGTAACTTTAACTATAGATATTTAGTTAAATACCCAAGCGGTATTAGTAAAAAGAAGACATTAAACAATAAATTATATTCAATGATAGAAAATGAAATGTTAAAAGAAAGAATTATAATAAAAATACAATATAGTGATTTCCAAAACGAAAAAGAAGCAATATATGAAAGAATGAGAAAAGGATACAAATATGCGATAGTACTTGATGATACATTTAAAGATGATGTAGACAGTGTAAAATTATTATCTGTATTCAAATACATATTAGTAAAAAAAGATTATATTTTTAAAGGTTTAAGTAAAACAAAGAACGTAGTATTTATATAAGTAAGGAGAACATATGGAAACATTTTTTAGATTTTTATATGAAATGTTAGCAACCTTCTTTAGTGGGTTGGTTCATGTATTTAAAGCAATTATTGCTTCTTTTAAAATGACATTTAATATAAAATCATATATTTCCATAGTAAATTTTTATAAAGATGATATGAATGGTGCTGAATGGGTATTTGTAGGTCTTGCAATATTACTTATGGTTGGTATTGTAGTTGGAATAGTATTACTTATAATCATACTAGTAAAAAAATATATAAGACTTAGAAAAACTTTAGTAGAACAAGAAACTCTCTTAGAGGAACTTGCAATATTAAACAATAAGGTTGTAGATCTTATGAAAGATAAAGATGAATTAATGGCAATGAAGGTATCACAATTAGGATTAAAACCTGGTGAATCTCCAACTGAAGAAGCAAAGACCGAGGGTGAAACTGAGGAAATTAGTGATGAAAATATTAGATTTTCTAAATTGCATAATATTGATAAAGAATATTTAAATTATAAAGTTCAAAATTACAATAATACATTTACCCTACAAGAATTAGTAGATATGTTTAGACATTTTGCTGGAGGAAAATTAGGATTATTCTATAAAGAAGAAATGATAAGATTATTTATTTCTGCTTTAGCATCTACTAAAATGATTATTCTTCAAGGTATATCTGGAACAGGAAAAACTTCTCTTGCATATGCATGGGGAAAATTCTTGAGTAATGACTCTTGTGTAGCGTCTGTTCAACCATCATGGAGAGATAGAACAGAAGTATTTGGCTACTTCAATGAGTTTACAAAGAAATTTAATGAAACAGATGTATTAAAAGAAATATATAAAGCTGGATATACTGATGATGTATATACTATAATACTGGATGAGATGAACATTTCCAGAGTTGAGTATTACTTTGCTGAGATGTTATCCATCCTAGAAATGCCCAACAAAGATGAATGGATAATAGAACTAGTATCTAGTGCTTGGGATAGCGATCCTAAGAGAATAAAGAACGGCAAACTAAGAATAGTACCAAATGTATGGTATATAGGAACAATCAATAACGATGACTCGACCTTTATGGTTACAGATAAGGTATACGATAGAGCAATGCCTATAGACATAAATGAAAAAGGAGAGGTATTTGACGCTAAAGATGTTCCGGCACAAAATATTAATTATAGCTATTTAAATAAATTGTTTGAAGAAGCAATGAGTAAATATAGTGTATCAGATGATACCTTAAATAAAATTGAAGAAATGGATAACTATGTAATTCAACATTTTAGAATTGCTTTTGGTAACCGTATTATTGCGCATATGAAGAAGTTTGTGCCGGTATATATGGCATGTGGTGGAGAAGAGTTAAGTGGAGTTGATTACTTCATTGCTAGAAAAATACTTAGAAAATTTGAACAGTTAAATATATCTTACATAAGAGATGAAGTGGATGGATATGTTGCGTTTTTAGAAACAACTTTTGGAAAAGGTAAAATGAAAGAATCTATAGAGTATCTATTAAGACTTAAGAAGAATACATAATGGGTGAGTTATGGATGATTTAAAATTATTTGATTTATATAATAATACAAACGAAGTAAAGAAGAAAGATTTTTGGAAGTCTGTAGATACAAAACTAGAAATGAAACACAATTTTGAAAAGAACATAATTGATGATAATTGGCTTACTCTAATGGAAGATACTGTAAGATATTTGGATAATATTCTTAGAAATCCAAATAGATTTATTATGAATGAAGAAGAAATAGTTAAAATAGAGCTTGCAAGAAGAATAACTGTAGATAGTATAAAACATTTATCAAGAAACACCAACTTAATACAAGATTATGATTTAGAAACAGGAGATGTTAAACCGTCTAAAATATTAAATATAAATAAAGAAGAAAACTTTAATACCTATGAAAACAGATTTATATATAGTTTAATAAGACATATGAGAATGTTTGTCGATGTTAAAAAAAAGAAATTAGAACTAGGATTAAAAGATAAGAACGATAAACTAATGGAGTACCAAGGTAAAACAAAAGTTGGAAAAGAAGATGTAAGCATAAATGTAATGTATAAATCGGTTCTTAGAGATAATGACAATGATGATAATAGTATAAAAAAAAGAATTGAGAGATTAGAATTAAAAATATCTGATTTACAAAATGCGGAATTGTATAAAACTATAGATAAATTAAGAGTAAGTTTAACTACTTCTCCAATAAAGAAGACAAACCTAATATTAAAAAACGTAAACTTTCAATATGCAGTTAAACTATGGAATTTTATTCAAGAAAATGCTGAAGATGAATCTAGAATAGATAAAGGTAATGAAGTATTAAGTGATAATGATGAACTAAAAGGTTTAATGGATGAAACTTTTATGTTAAACTATTTAGTAGCTAACTCACTTGAAAAAGATGATACTCCAGAAGAAAAGAAAAAGAAAATAAATGATGTATTAATAAATAATTTGGTACAAAAATTAGTATTATCTAATGATAAGATAAGTATGGAAGAACTTAATAAAATAATATCTGATCAATACAAAGTTGTTAAGAATCAATCTTTAGCAGATGAAAAAGAAATAAAGAAAATATTTATTTTAGCTATAAAAGAATATTTGGCTTCTATATCAAATTTAAAACTAAGGGGAAATAATGGAAAAAATAATAAAAAACAAAGCGCTTAAATATACATGGAAATCAATTAAAGTATTGTTTTCATTAATAATGTTTTTGGTAATACTCATAATTGTTACTCAAAGAGTATTTAATAATAATGTATCAATATTTGGTTATAGAATATTTACTGTAGCAACTGGAAGTATGGAACCGGTATATAAAGTTATGGATGTTATTTTAGTCGATGAAGTTGATTCAAAAACACTTAAAGTTGGAGATGATGTAGTATATTTAGGTTCATCCGGAGACTTTAGAGGCAAAATAATTACACATAGAGTAACTAAGATAGATGATACGGGAAAAATTATAAAGTTTTATACACAAGGTGTCGCTAATACTGCAGAGGATCCCGTTGTTGAAGAAACTCAAATATATGGAAAAGTACTACATAAAGTAGTAATGTTAAGTTTTATTAATAAAATAATTAATAATCCAATTGGTTTTTTCTTTTTGATTGTTGTTCCAATAACTGTATTAATTTTTTTAGAGATAATAGATAGGCAAAAAGAAAAAGAGGTTATAGAAGAAGATGTCCAAGAATAAAGATGTTGTAAAAGTATTAAAAAAAAGCATGAGAATGAAAGTATTAATGTTACTTGGTATAATGTTAACTTTTAATACTTTTGCATGGTTCGTTTATTCTAATACTGTTAATAATAGTATCTCTACATACGTTAAAGCTTGGAGAATTGAATTTGAATTCGATGAAGAAATTGTTGAAAATGTAGACGTAGTTATTGATGAATTGTATCCGGGTATGCCGGAGTTTTATAATGTTATAAACATAGTAAATTATGGAGATACTGGAGCAAACTTAACATATGAAATAGTAAGCTTAAAAGTATTGGAAAATCTTTATACCTCTCCAACTTATACTAGCGCACAATTAGAAGCTATGCTGGATAATAATTATCCGTTTTTAATTGATTTTGTTATTACTGATCCATATATGCCACCTTTAGTTGGGTCTTCAGATTTTGAAATTACTGCTAATTGGGCATACGAAAGCGGGAACGATGTTGTAGATACAACGTGGGGACACGATTCATATTTATTTAAACAAAATCACCCTGGTCAAAATCAAATAGAGATAAGTGTAAAATTGCACGCAACCCAAGCTAACTAGTCTTTTGAGTAAAGTTGATAACAACAGATAATATTGCTTCCCCATTATTTATTGATGCATTTGTATCTGCGGCATTATTCATTGTTTCTGATATTGAATCATCCCAAGTCATATAAACCCTAACGGTTTTAGTTCTAACTGGATTTGTTAATAATACTGTTCCGGTAATACTTAGTGGACCCGAAACTGGTATAACGGCCCCGCCATCTTCTGAGTAACCTGTAACTTTTAAATCTGTAACACTACTTAAAGCACTAATACTTGACAAAAAGCTATAGTCAAATGATACTTCAACATTTGTATAATCTAAAACTAAATCAAAATATCCGGCAGAAAGTGGTGCAATTGTACCACTTTTTACGTGTGGATTTAATATTATTGTTGGAGTGATTACATTTGTAATAAATGAATTAGAAATTATATCTTGATTATTAACGGTTATATGCCATCCGGATATTGTAACGATCGCATCTCCCGTGGCATCTGAATTATATTTTGCGTAAGTATCTTGCACAAAATTTATCAATAGTAAAAGAGATAAAAACGCAAAAATCAGTTTCATTTTACTAAATTTATACATATAATTACCCCTTTCCTCGTAAATATATTATCATATTTATGTGTAAAGTAACATCCATATCGTAAAACTTTACATCAAAGCACTATAAATAAATGTAAATCTAATGTTCTATATTTATTGAGGTTTTACTAGTCTTTTATTAATGTCGTTTATTGAAAAAAACTCAAAATTATGATATTCTTAATTAGAATACAAAATAGGAGTTAATATATGGCAATTAATGCTGTTAAATTCACTGCAGAGACAATTGAAAAAAGAGAAAAAAGAATAAAAAGATTAACAATAATTGTTACCATTTTTATTATTTTACTTTTTGTACTATTTTTAATTCTTACATTAGTTTTTAAGGGTGGAGAATTTGTTATTACTTTAGATCCAAATTTTGCTCTTGAAAGCGGTCTTAGAATGTACGAAGAACCAGAGCTAAATCACGATAAACTTAAGTTTTATGCAAAAGGTTTAGAGTTTATGGATAATATATCGATTAATTGGTTACCAAAAGATATAGAAAAATTTAAAGGTGGATCTCATAATGGAGAAAACTATATCGCTTATACTTTTTATATTGAAAATAACGGAAAAAAAGAAGTTGATTATTGGTATGAAGTAGAAATTGAAGATGTTATTAAAAATGTTGATGAAGCAATAAGGATAATGATTTTTAGAAATGATGAGAAAACAGTATATGCAAAAGTAAATAGTGTTACAAAAAAAGAAGAAAAAGATACAAAAGCATTTTTTTCAAAAGACTTAGCGATTGTTGAAGAAAGGTCAAAAATTAAAGTAGATGAAATAGATAAATATACTATCGTAATCTGGCTTGAGGGAGATGATCCTGATTGCTTGGACAACATAATTGGGGGCGAAATAAAAATAAACATGAGGATTATAGAAAGCCATATTGAATAAAAGGGAGTAATAATGAAAAAACATAAGAAGAAAAACTTTATGCTTATTTGGTTGTTCTTGACAGCTTTATTGTTGTCAACGACTACTTATGCATGGTTTTCTGCAAATAGAATATTTGAAATTAATACCTTTGATATTCATATTGTATCTAGAGAGGGAATCGAAGTTTCAACTGACGGAATAAATTGGAAAGGTGTTGTCGGATTAATGGATTTCTTTGATTCTGATACTACCTATCCCCAAAATTTAAATCAGATTCCAAATTCTCTTATGCCCGTTTCAAGTGGTGGAGAAATTGAAAATAATATGCTTAAAATATACTATGGACAAATTGATCAAGGATTTACCGGAGAACAATATTTATCGGCTAGAAGAGATATTGAATCAAAGGAAGCGATAGAAAATGATGAAGCAAAATTTATAGTTTTTGATTTATTTTTAAAAACAGCATCGAGAAAAATGATTAGTATATCCCCTGTATCAAGTGTTGCTTATATTGATGGAAGTAGTAATGGAATAGAAAATGCATTTAGATTGGGATTTCTTAATCAAGGATTTGTTCCTTTGGAAAGCAGCATAAATCAAATTCAAAATATTAAAGGAGCAAATAGATCTTATATATGGGAAACAAACAATGATACCCATACAGCAAGCGGAGTATTACAAGCTAGCGATATATATGGTTTATCAACTCAAGAAACAAATGCTCAACGACTAGATTATTATGGAGTAATAGATGCCATTCCAAGAAGTATGAATGTAAATATTAAAGAAGCTAATTCAATTAAGTACCCAAATCATTTTAAAAAAATGGTTCCTGATGTAAGTACAACTAAAAATAATAATCAATTTAAAGAATTGTTTAATATAGAAGCTGGTATATCAAAAATAAGAACATATATTTGGATTGAAGGACAAGATGTAGATTGTGAAAATGATGCTTCAATAGCAAATGTTTCAATAAATCTTCAATTTGTAGCAGATCAACCATAAAAGAATAAAGGAGGTTAAAAATGAAGAGATTAAATAAGACATATGTAGATATGTTTATTGTTGCTACTTTGTTTTTAATCGTAGTTGCTTTTGCAATAACCTTTATATTTACTTTAGGGGATTTAAATTCTCCAATAATAATAGATATAGATCAAGACTCAAGCGGAGTATATTTAAATAAAGTAGTAGTAGATGATAGAAATAGAGATTATTTCTTTTACAAAGGTTTAAATTATACAGAAAGTGCTAACGGTTTACTACCAAGCGGATCAAATCAAAATATATATCCGGATTCAAAGCTTGTTGATACAACTGTTATTTATAAGGCTACTGATTTAAATACAAGTCTAAAGGGGTATGTATCATTAACGGAATTACAAGATGAATATGAATACAATAAGTTTTATCCCGTAAACAATAATGGAACCCCGTCTAATTTAACTGATGACTATATTACAATTGAATTAATTGAAAATCCCTTTACTAATAGACCAAATAATAAGGTGTTTAATGGATGGTATACTTCTTATGAAAACGCAAAAATATTATATGATAACGATTACTATATCAGATATGCAAAAGTACCAATTACATACACGGAAGGTTATCCAGATGTTTTAGAAATAGAATTTAATGCTTCTTGGATTAGTTCTTCAATAGCTTTGATGTCTAATTATACCTGGACAACAGTTTTTAATGCTATAAATGCAAAGCAAATGACTGTTATTGATACTTATTATGAAGCGTGGGTTCCTTATGATATGGCGGGATATTTTCACCAAGTTTTAATTCCAAGAAATGCAAGTAAAAACGGCTATTATGATTATTATGGTGTTATTCAAACTGGAAGATGTCGTACACAAGGTGGTTGTTTACTTTACCAATTAATTACTAGTGAACCTTTTGATCCTTTAGCAACTTATTATGAATTACTAGGTGGAGTAATGACGTTAGTAAATAATGGTACGATTCCTCCTCCAACATTTGTATCAAATTATTTAAATGATTTTAATGTTACATACAATATGGCTGGTTTTTATAGACAAGTATCAATAGCTCAAGGAAATTCAATCGCAGGCTATTATGATGTAAATGGGGATGTTTTAAGCGGAAATTGTGGTACATCTGGAGGATGTACTGTTTATGAACTTATTGACTACTATGACTCTTTAGGAGTACAAGAAATAATTGATACATCTGAAACGTATTACTATATGGTAACAAGAGATACTAATATAATAGTATTAAATACTACATATTCTACCACTTGGGGTACCGGTGGTAATAAACCATTTACATTTACAAGTGTTCATAATGGAACAGACTATAGAACGAGTGGAGTTTACTGGAATGTAAATACTCTTGTTGTAAGAGCGTATAACGATTTGAATATAGAAAATATGTACATCTATACTACAACTAATGTTGATAATACAACACCAGCAAGTGGAACAACTAATACTAGATTCTTATATGGAAACTGGTTTAACGTTAGAGTGGGTAGAGGAATAACTAGAAATGGAAATTATGTAAATTTTAGAACAAT
>CAZKBC010000028.1:0-10219 GCA_964551265.1 uncultured Muribaculaceae bacterium
TATAAACAATGTCATGGAAAGTAATTAATTGAAAAAACTATAAATGTTTATAATAACTTTATTGCTTAATTGATAATAAATGGATAAATGAGATTTGATTGTCTTTGTTTATCCGTTTTTATATGTTATAAATATAATGGTGCTATAATATGATAAATATATCTTTCGTTAGGAGAAATGATTATGTATAGTGACTTTAAAACGTGGCATTTTGGAATAAAAAATGATGAATTGATAGAATTAGTTTTAAGCGGCAAAAAAACAGCCACTTCATCATTATATGATGGAACCATTGATGAAATAAATACAAAATCAGTTTTAATATATGATAACGAAAAAACCGCGTGTATAACAAAAATAGTTAAAAATATTGTTTGTAAATTTAATGAGGTAGAAGAGTATATTGCTAAATTAGAAGGAGAAAACGAAAGTTTAGAAGAATGGAGAAAAGAACATTATATATATTTTAAATCTATCAACAAAGATTTTACTGATGATACTATGGTTTTGATTGAAATTTTCGAAGTAACTAAAAACTTAAAACAAGAAAGACTTGAAATAGGAACTATAATTGCAAATACTAATAAAGATATTCTCGGAAATATAGAAACAATAAACGAAATAAACTCTGGATTTAATAATACTATTTTTAATGTTAATAATAAATATATAATTAAGGTATGCGAGAATAAATCTCTTGAAAATCTTTTTGATGTTGAAAATAATTTTTATAATGAAAATAACAATAACCTTAATATTCCAAAATTATATAAATTTGATAGAAGTAAAAATATAGTCCCATATGTATATGAAATAATTGAAAAAATAGACGGTAAATCGATATATTATTATTGGCATAAGTGGAATGAGGTAGAAAGAGAACATTTTATTCATAAACTAATAGAAGCACTTAATATCGTTCATAAATATAAAAAGACAAATGATACTTGGAAAGATAACCTTAAAAACGAAATTATTATTAATTATAATAAGTGTATTAATCTTTTTAATGAAGAAGAAAAAGATATAATAAGTAAGGCTTTTGATTTTTATGATGATATTCTTTTTGATAATCATTATGCACTAATACATAACGATTTACATTTTGATAATATTTTGTTAGACAAAAATAATGAAATAAAAATTATAGATTTTAATGATTCTATAATAGCGCCATTTGATTATGATTTAAGGATTTTGTTTATGTGTCAAGATAAACCTTGGAAATGGGCTAATATTGAAATGGATCCTTATCAAAAACCTGAGGATTATAAAAACATAAGAAAATATATAAAAAAGTATTATAAAAAACTTTCTAATATTAAGTATATAGATGAGAGAATGATTATATATGAAATATTAAACGATATTAGAAATTTGCCAAAATATAAGTTAAGAGAACAAATAGATAATATAGTACTTAATTCAAAAAAAATTATAATGCTATTTGTTGAATTCTCAAACGAATAAATATAATATATTTTTAATATAGAACACATTTTGAAGACAAAACAACATATTAATACATAAAAGAACAGTAAAACAATAAAATCTTTATGTATAGTGATATAGTTATAAATAATGCAAATATTTTTTACAAGTAATCTAAAGTTCTAAATAATAATATTTAATAAAAAATATAAAAAAAGATATTAATTTACTGGTTGCACAACCTAAATTAATGTTGTATAATTAAAACATAATAGAGAGGGATAAATATGAAGTATAATAAGAAAATTTTATTAGCATTAGCTATAGTAGTTGTTATTTTGTTAGTTGCTCTAATAATAATAACAAAAATCAAAGCAGAAGAAAAAAAAGAAGAGGAATACAATAATTTAGTTAAAAATTTATGTACTACTGCTGTTGATTTATCTAAAACAAACGTAAACGCAATAGAGCTTGAAAAAGAAGTTGGAAAATATGCTTATGTAAAACTAAAGGATTTATCTACTATGACTATTGGAAAAGAAAATAGAATTCCTGCTAATTTAGAAAATCCTAAGTTATCTAAGGATTCAAAACCGGTATATTTTTCTGATAGTATGGCAGTAAAATTGGTTGTAGACAATCAAAAACAAGTAATTTGTTCTGAGTTAGTTGATTTGGGAGAACCGCCTAAGGTTAACTTAAAAGGTTCAAAAGAAATGGTAATAAGTTTGGGAGAAAAATATATTGAACCTGGTTATACTGCTTCTGATAAAGAAGACGGAGATCTTACAAGTAAGGTATTAAAAAGCGGAATTCCTAACCCCGAAGTTAGAGGAGACTATACAATAATATATTTCTTAGAAGATAGTATGATGAATAAAACATCTGAGATTAGAAAGATTTCTGTTAAATAACTATAATTTAAAAATTATAGTTTTTTTTTGATATAAATGTTATAATTTTTATGGTGATATTATATGGAAATAAAAGACTTAGAAAATATAATTAATCAAGAAATAAATAAAAATAATACTCTTAAGGAGTTACTTTGACTTGGGCAAAAAAAAGGAAGAACTAAATAGATTAGAAAGATTGACAATAGATAATAATTTTTGGGATGATAATAAAAAAGCTGAACAAATAATTTCAAATATAAATGAAATAAAAAACATTATAAATGATGTCGAAAGTATTGCAATTAGTCTTAATGAAAAAAAAGAAATATTAGACATGATAAAAATAGATAATGATCAAGATTTATTAAACATATTTGAAACAGAGTTAGATCAAATATGTGTTTCTCAAAAAGAATTAGAAATAAAAACTTTGTTAAATGGAGAATTTGATTCGGGAAATACTATTCTAGAAATTCATAGTGGAGCAGGTGGTGTTGAAGCTTGTGATTGGGCTAATATGCTATATAGAATGTATTTAAGATGGTGTGAGAGTAAAAGATATAAATATGAAGAAATTGATATTCAAAAAGGAGAAGAAGCGGGAATAAAAAGTGTTACCATTTTAATTAAAGGTACATATTCCTATGGATATCTAAGGGGAGAAAAAGGAATACATAGATTAGTTAGAATATCTCCGTTTGATTCAAACAAAAGAAGACACACTTCTTTTGCATCTGTAGATATTACTCCCGAGATAGATAAAGCTATTAATGTTGAGATTAACGAAGAAGATTTGAAGATAGATGTATATAGATCTGGTGGAGCTGGTGGACAATCTGTTAATACAACAGATAGTGCGGTAAGAATTACCCATATACCTTCAAAAACAGTAGTAACTTGCCAAAATGAAAGAAGTCAAGCTCAAAACAAAGAAAAAGCAACGCAAATATTAAAATCAAAGTTATATATGTTAGAGGTAGAAAAACAAGAAGAAAAAATTAGTGGAATAAAGGGAGCTAAAAATAAAATTGATTTTGGCTCTCAAATAAGAAGTTATGTTATGCATCCATACTCAATGGTTAAGGATCATAGAACAGAAAACGAAACAAGTGATGTTTACGGAGTGTTAGATGGAAAGATTGATAACTTTATAAGAGCGTATTTAAAAGGAGTAAGAAATGAATAGTAATGTTATAAAAAAGAACTATAGTTTACAATTTAAAAAATGGGCAACAGTAGTTTTTGGATTATTCTTGTATTCAATAGGATATAATTTATTCTTACTTAAAAATAATATTGTTGCAGGAGATATTGAAGGAATAGCCACAATCTTTAAAGATTCTGTTGAACCTTCGCTATTAATTTTAATCCTTGCAATTGTTTTATTAATTTCAGCATTTATCTTTCTTGATAAGGAAAAAGCAATTGGTTCAATAATAGGATCCCTATTATTTCCTCTTTTTGTATTTTTAACAGCAAGTATTACGGATTTAATAGTAATAACCGGAAACGATCATCTACTTGCGGCAATATTTGGCGGTATTTTATCTGGATGTGGAGCGGGGTTAGCCTTTAAAATGAACGCTAATACTGGTGGAACAGATATTCTTCAACAAATAGTATCTAAGTATGCAAAAATATCTTTAGGAAAGTCAAAAATAATTATTGATGGCTTTATTGTTCTTTGCGGTGGATTTGCATTCGGATGGCAAATGGTATTGTATTCAATAGTTTGTATTGCAATATTTGGAATAGTAACAGATAGAGTTATGCTTGGTATATCTTCTACAAAAGCTTTATATATTATTACAGAAAAAGAAGAAGAGGTTAAAGAATATTTATTACACAAAGCATCTCATGGATTAACTATATTAGATGGCAAAGGTGGATATACAGATAAACAACAAAATATAATAATGTGTTTAATACCGACGAGACAATATTTTGTTATAAGAGAAGAACTTGAATTAATAGACAAACATGCATTTTTAATTGTGACAGATGCTTATCAATCATCAGGTGGACAATAGGAGGTCTAGATGGATTTTATTAATATAATTAATGTTATGAAACAATACAAAAATGGAGTAACGGGTGTTTATGACATTAATTTAAAGATTGAAAAAGGAGAATTTGTTTTTTTAATGGGAGAATCTGGAAGCGGAAAATCTACATTAATAAAATTGTTATATAGAGAAGAAAAACCAACAAAGGGAGAAATTACTTTGGCGGGAACTAATGTAGCTAAATTAAAGAATAGAAAAGTATATAAATTAAGAAGAAAACTTGGAATTGTATTTCAAGATTTTAGATTGCTACCTAAATTAACAATATATGAAAATGTAGCGTTTTCTCTTGAAATACTAGGACTTAAAAAAGATGAAGTAAGAGAGAAGACACTAAATGCACTAGAGCTAGTTGGTTTAAAAAGTAAAGTAAAAGATTATCCTGATCAATTATCCGGTGGAGAGCAACAAAGAGTTGCAATTGCAAGAGCAATAGTAAACGAACCAAAGTTATTGATTTGTGATGAGCCTACAGGTAATTTGGATCCAAAGACTAGTATGGAAGTTATGAAAGTAATAGATGAAATAAATAAACTTGGAACAACTATTATTATGGCAACGCACAATACTGAAATAGTAAAGAAATTTAATAAAAGAGTTATTCTAATGGAAAACGGAAAAGTTAAAAAAGAATATAAGAAAGGAACATTCAAAAATGAAATGGATTAGAATTTTATTTAGAAGTATTAAGGATGCTACTAACAGTGTCTTTAGAAATATGAGTTTAAGTTTTGCATCAATTTCTTGTATTGCTATAACTCTTATTGTAGTGGCAATTGCTATGATTCTTTCTTATAATGTAGATAATGCTACTAAGTTAATAGAAAAAGATTTTACTATAGTATGTTTTGTTAATAATACAGCAACTGAAGAAGAGATTAAAACAATTGAAAACAAAATAAAAGAATTAGATAATGTGGAATCATATAGATATAAAAGCAAAGAAGAAGTTCTCGAAGAAGCAAAAGCATCTGATGATGTATTTAAAAGTATAATAGAAGGATGGGGAAAAGACGAAAATCCTCTTCAAGCAGCTTTCTTGATAAAAGCAAAAGATATTAATTTAATGGATTCAACTAGCCAAGAACTTAAGAAAATAGAGGGAATTGCATTAGTAAGATATGGAGAAAATGTAATACACAATATGATTAAGACTTTTGATGCGGTTGAAAAAGCATTAATAGCAATAGTTATTTCATTAATAGTTGTTACTGCATTTTTAATATCTAACACAATAAAAATTACAATATTTTCTAGAAAAAAAGAAATAGAAATAATGAGAGTTGTTGGAGCTTCAAATATGAACATAAGAATACCATTTGTTGTTGAAGGAATATTTCTATCATTATTAGGGTCTATTTTACCAATAATATTTACTATTTATGGATATAATTATTTATATTCAAATTCTAGTGGATCAATATTTTCTTCTTATTTAAAATTTCTAAAATTAGTTAATCCTTTCCCTTTTGTATATATAGTTGCACTTGCTTTATTAGCAATTGGAATAGTTGTTGGTACAATAGGAAGCTCAAGAGCAGTTAGAAAGTATTTGAAGATATAACAATAATTAATGATATAATAATTTAAGGTGGTAATATGAAAAGATATATAATAATTATAAGTTTAATTTTGGGTGTATTTTTACTTGGAAATATTAAGGTATACTCATTAGAAAAAACAAAAGAGATAAACAACTATTCACTAACAGAGAAATTCTTTACTGTTAGTGAAGTTTCAATTGAAGGGGATCTAAGTAAGGGAATGACTAAAGTAATTGAAATAATTAAATATTTTTACGATATATTAATTGTTTTAGTTCCTATAGCTTTATTGCTTTTTGGAACATTTGATTTGGTTAAAGCTGTTGCTTCTCAAGATGAGAAAGCTATAAAAGCAGCGCAATCTTCTGTTGGACGAAGAATAATGTGGGCATTTATAGCGCTTTCAGCAATGTTAATATTTAGATTAGTAATGTCTCTTGTTGTTGGAGGAAACGATTGGAAGGCATATTGGTAAAGTAAATATTTGTTGATAAATTTCTAATGATATGGTATATTTAAGATAATAAGGTTGAGAATAGGAGTAGTGTATGAATAATAATAATGAAAAAGGATATCAAGATGATTTTCAAGTACCAACTGGAGTAACTATTAATAATACTACAAAAGAATCAGAAGGATATAATGATACTTATTATGATCAAAGTTATAATGATAATAAGTATAATGAATATGAGGAACCAAAGAAAAAATTCCCTTGGAAGATTATAATTATTGCTTTGTTAGCTATAATTTTCATTTTCTTATTTTGGTATTTTTTATTTGGAAAAGGTTCTAGCGCAAATGTTAACGTTCAATATGAAAAGTTAACTGATGATTTATGTTCAAAAGCACTTACTTATTCTGAGAAAAAAGAAGGAATAATAGATAAAGAAACACCTGGTGCTACAGCTTATGTAAGTTTGCAAGACTTAGTGGATGATTATTCTATTCCTAGTTCTGCAATAAAAGATCCTAGATATAAGAAATCTTTATTTTCTAAGCCTGAAGGAAATGAATTTATTTCGTTTAATTCATACCTTAGATTGTTTGTTATGCCAAATGGGCAAGTATCTTGTGAAGGACTAGTTGATACTGGTGAAGATCATACTAAACCAATATTAACTTTAAAAGGAACAACTCCTGTTAAAATAGCAAAAGGAACAAATTTTGAAGACCCAGGAGCAAAAGCAGTTGATGATGTTGATGGAGACATTTCAGATAAAATAGTAAGAAGTGGTACTGTTGACATACTTAAAGAAGGCGAGTACAAAATAACATATTCGGTAACTGATACTTCAGGTAATTTATCAAATATTGATAGAATTATTGTTGTTGAAGAATATAAGGATATAGAAATTACTTTAGGTAGTAACTTCGATTTAATTACTCCTCAAATAGAATTAAAAGGAACAAATCCTTATTGTATGAAAGTTGGACAAAAATACATTGAACCTGGTGCAATTGCAACAGACAATGTCGATGGAAATATTACAAATAAAATAAAAGTTGATTCAAGTGCTGTTACTGGAAATAGAAACGGAAGTTTCAGAGTAACTTATGAAGTATCTGACACATATGGTCATAGAGCAATAGCTTATAGATCTGTTATGGTTAGATCAGAGTGTGTTGATAAAGTTGTAATTGGAACTCCTCAAATAAATAATAGACCTCAAATACAACTAGAGGGAGCTACTTCTGTAACGATAAATATTTATGAAGAATATAAAGATAGAGGAGCTACAGCTTGGGATAAAGAAGATGGAGTATTAAAGGTAACTTTGATAAGTAATACTGTAAATACTAACAAAGCTGGTATTTATGAAGTTGTATACAAAGCAACAGATAGTGGTGGATTATCAGCTACTGCAAAAAGAATTGTAACTGTTAAAGATCCAAATGCTATTTCAAATACCGCAACATTCTTAGAGGTTCCTCAAAGTATGAGAATACCTTTAGGACAAGTTCAAGTAATACCTATGCCTCAAGCAAAAGATTTATATGGAAATGTGTTGACTGTTACTCAAACAATAAAAGATTCATCTGAAGCTGTAGTAGCATCAATTAATTTCTATAGAGTTGAAACATATAGAATAGAATATTTTGCAAAACCAGCAAATGGTGTTGGACAAGCAGTACATAGAAATGTAACAATATATGATGCTGTAGCACCAACGATTACTCTTCCGGCAAATTTATTTGTACCGGTTAGAACTGAAAGTTGTGATTTATCAATAGTTGATTTAAAAGCAGCTGGAATGGTTGTATCAGATGCACCTAATGAAGTTGCTCCTGAAATAGTAGTAACTGGTGGAGTAAATAAGGTATGTGCTTTAAATTCAAATGGAATTGATATTGAAGTATATGCTAAGGATGCATCAGGAAATCGATCAGAAGTTAAAAAATCCAAATTATATATAGTTGATAAAGTAGACGGTGGACCACCTACAAGTGTTGAAATTGGAAATTGTGGAACCAACGGAGAATTAAACATGTTTGTTGGAGATGTAACAATTTTATCAGCACAAATATATCCAATAAATGCAAATGATAAAACATTATCGTGGACATCAGCATTATCTCAATATGCTACTGTTGATGGAAATGGTAAAGTAACTGCTCTTGCAAAAGGTTCAACAAAAATTATTGCAACTACTACAACTGGTGGATTTACATCTACTTGTAATGTAATAGTAAGAGAGAGAATTACAACAGTTGGAGTAACTGGGGTCGATATTGAAGGATGTGAATCTGGAACTATGACTTTAGTTAAAGGAACTTATAAAACTTTAAAAGCAATTGTAAAACCTACAAATGCATCTAATAAAGATGTAACATGGGATTTTGGAACACTATCTTCAGTGTTGTTCCCAAAATGTGGAAATGTTACAATGGATGATTTCCAAATTAGAGCAAATTGTGCGGCTCCAAATACAGACTTATATGCTACAACAGATTGTATACACATAGTTGAAAAATGTATGGGTGGAAGTCCTATAATACATGCTACAGAGTTAGGTGAAAAGAATATTAAAGTTACAACAGTTGATGGAAATATTACGAAAAATTGTTTAGTTAAAGTAATAGATGGAACACTAGATACAACTCCTCCATCAAAAGTTATAGTAATTTCAAATAACGCTAATACTGTTGATCCATATAATAAAAATGGAAATTGGTTTGGTGGAAATCTTGGAAGAAAGATAAAAATAGTAATAGAATCTACCGATAACGAATCAAGAATAACAAAATTCGAAGTTCGTTACCCAAGCAACCCAAGTGTTATATTTACTGTAACGCCTGAGGTAAGTTCACCAAATAGAGGAATATTATATATTAGTGATAGTATGCTTTCAAGTATCGAAATTATTGCATACAATGAAGCTGGATTAACCAGTATGCCTTCTGATCCAGTATTAGTTAAACTTGATAATGATGGACCAACAACAACTTACTCTACATGGATTGAAGATCCAAATACTTGGGTAAGTCAAGATAAAGTATCAGTTAAATATCAATCGAATGATATGATTGCAATAGGACCTACAATTAAGGGATTAACTGATGGAACTGGAGTAAAAGAATATCAATATACACATGATGATGTCAAAGCAAAAGCTGCAACTGATATTAAAATAGAAGGAACTACTCAAGCAGTTGAAATGATATTTAATGAAAGTAATATAAATAAATATGTTTATGTTAGGGCGGTTGATAACATAGGTAATATTGGACCGTGGACACAAAAACCTTCATACTTAAATATGGATACAGTAGCACCAATGCCACCTACATTAAGTTTCTTAGATAATTCAAATAATACACCAAGTGTTAGAATATTATTTAAATTTACTGATAACGCTAGTCCAAAAATGAGTGGATTCGGTAAATATGAATACTTTTTAAACAATAATCCTGGTGTAATAAAAACTACAGAAACAGAACCTTTAGTATTAGCTTCTGCTGGTTCATATTCTATGAGAGCTTGGAGCTATGATAAAGCAGGAAATAAGAGTGGAAATTATGGTGAATTGACAGGAATAGTGGTTGCTCAACCGACAGCACCAGAACAACCAGAACAACCAAAACCAACTCCACCTCCACAATGTGCAAATAAATATAGATATATTATGACAAATAATTACACTGGTTCAAACGCATATAGTGATTGGTCATATGCATCTGCGGCATCTGCAAAAAGTGCTTGTGAATCAACAGATAAAGCAAAAGAAACAGTTAAAAAAGGAGTATGCAGTTCTACTTCTAAAGTGGTAAATAATACAAT
>CAZKBC010000029.1:0-10128 GCA_964551265.1 uncultured Muribaculaceae bacterium
AAAGGATTTTTATTTTTATTATGGTGGAGAATGAGGGATTCGAACCCTTGACCCTCTGCGTGCAAGGCAGATGCTCTAGCCAGCTGAGCTAATTCCCCAGGCAAAAGAGATTATAACATAGTTGGTTTTTAAAAGTCAACTTATGTTATATCTTTTTTTGTCATTATTCTATATGAGAATGCGAATAATACTATTGATGTTAAAATATATATTGAAGATAGTAATGAAACATTAATATAATCATTTTTCTTAATATAAGCATTAGAGTCTGTCATATCTGGATCATAATTAGAATTTATATATCTACCAGTAAATAAAGATATTGTTTCACTATATAATTCATTTTCTTCTTTACCATTTTCTATTAAAGACATTAATATATTTCCAAAGTGTGAATTAACATCTACAACATATAGTTTACTTTCATAATAAATTTCTCTTTGAATAGTAATTATTCTTGCTATAGGCAACACTCCATATATACCTAATATTAATATAATTAATATAATAATAGAAGGTACTTTCTTTTTAAATAATGAAGATAGTAATGACATTATGGATGAGAACAATAATATTATAAAAATACCATATAATATAAGACTTGGAAGCATAGAAACTAAACCTATAAATACATCTTTATCTAATCTCAAAAATAATGAGAATATAGAAATCGATATTAATAAAGAACCCATATAATATATAAATGACCCAAGTAATAGTCCTAATATCTTACCTAGTACTATAGATTTTCTTGATACTGGTTTAGCCACTAATATTCTCATAGTACCTTCATATTCTTCAGTAGCAAATATATCTAAACCAAATATCATTATCATAATTATTAATGCTATTCCAGATAACCAAAAGAATACAAATAATGAATAAGTAGTTTTAATAGATTCTATTTGAGAAGGTATAGTAACTAATAATGAATTGTTTTTAATACTAGTAATAATTAATAAAGAGGTAATAAATATAGTAACTACAAAATATATTGTCATCATGATAGGTTTAAACATATTTCTAAGAGTCTTATCAAATATTGTTCTCATTATCTATCACCTGCTTTTCCAGTTAATATATTAGAATATACTTCTTCTAATGAGACATTAGCGTCCATTAAAGTTTTTATATCAATATTATTTTCATAAGACAATCTAATAATATCTTTTTTTACTTCAAGTATATTACTTGTAGATATAGTTAATTTACCCTTATCTTCTTTTATATTAGAAATACTTAACTTATTTATATTATCAATAATAAATTGATTATTAGATGTTTCAATAATTAGTAAATCATTATGCAATAATCTCTTAGCATCTTCTAAAGGACCATAAAATAATAGTTTGCCACCATTTATCATTATTACATCTGTTATTATTAATTCCAATTCAGTTAATACATGTGAACTTATTACTAAAGTAAGATTTTTTTCACTAACTAATTTTTTTAATGAATTTATTATTTCAAATCTAGAAGTAGGATCTAAGTTAGCGGTAGGTTCATCTAATAATAATATCTTAGGATCATGAATCATAGCTTGCGCTAAACCTATTTTCTTTTTCATACCTGTACTAAAAGTAGATACTTTTTTATATGTTGAGTCTTTTAGATTCATAAAATCAATTAATTCTACAGATTTCTTTAAAGCTTCTTCATATTTTAAACCACCGAGTAATCCCATATATATTAGATAATCTATACAATTCATATCGGTATAAAATGATGGGAATTCAGGAGAATATCCAAGCATTCTTTTTGCTTCTATTGAACCTATTTTATAACCTCCAACAAAAGCTTCACCACTAGTTGGCATAATTAAATCAGAAAGCATAGACATAGTTGTTGTTTTTCCAGCTCCATTAGGACCTAAGAATCCATATATTTTACCGGGTTTAATATCAATAGATAGATCATTAACCGCAATTAAGTTTCCAAACTTCTTAGTAAGATTCTTTATTTCAATTATATTATCCATAAATCCTCCTCATAATTAGTTTCCTTTTTAACTTATGTCCTATAGATAAATATACTAATAATAAGATTATAATAATACCTATAACTGTAGTTAATATTAAATAAGGATTAGTTTTATTAATAGTAATATCTAACTCATAATTTTGAGTTTTACCCCATCTATCAGTTGCTTTAAATAACAAGTTATATTCCCCTCTTTTAAGTAATAAATCAAATTTATCATTGTATTCAGTAGATAGTAATGTTCCTTTATTATATACTTTAACTACTCTCATATTCTCTTTTAATGTTTCATTTAGACTTACTTTTAATGGAGATTTATTTTTACTATTATTTTTAATATTATTTACTAAAAAATCGTTTTTAAAATTAATACTAATTGGAGAATTTTTAAATGTTACTCCAAAAATCTTATCATCTGATGTTTTAATAGCTTTAACAAATGATCCATCAACTTCAGATAACAATTTATCTTCTTTAGCATCATATATTATACTTATATCTCCTGGTGGTTTAATTATATATAAACCATTTCCATTTACTACTTCTACTATTTGTTTTAAATAAGAATACTCGCTATTATTAATTACGTCTTTATACACCATCTCATTATTACTTTCAAAGAAAATATCTACACTTCTAATAGGTTTTTTTGATTTATTATTAATATCATATATTTCAAGCACTAATTTTGTTTGAGGATAATATTCTTCTTTTAATAAATATAGTTCGTTTTTATTATCATTATTTATATCCATCCCTGATATTACAGAAAAATTAGCTTCTTCATAAATGAAATTCATTATACCCTCGTAATAAATATCCTTTGAAGATGAAGCATCTCTAATTGGTACATCAATATATTCATCTTTTAACTCTTGTTCTATTTTAAATAAAGTGGTTCCATCTTTTCCACTTATTAAAATATAATTAATACCATTTACTACCTCTACTAAATCATTAAAGCCATCTTCATTTATATCTGAATTTAAAAATATATAAGAAGATCCATAATACCCCAAACCAGATATCGTAAAAATAGTAGATAAATCTTTACCAGATAATATTCTATAAATTTGTTTCTTATCAGTATTTCTATCATTAATTACTATTTCTTTTATACCATCATTATTTAGATCAGGAATGATAATAGAATAATCTAAATTTAATACATCTTTTGGATATGTAACTTTCTTATTAGTTTTAACATAATTAATAATATTACCAGATATCTTAGAAGTAAATAATAATGCTTGAGCACTTTCTATTACCACTAAATCATTTATGTAATCATTATTAATATCTCCTACATTTAGTAACTTTGAAGACTCGACATTTAAATACATATCAAACATTCCATACATAGATATATTAGATCCATTAATAATAGTAGAATCTATTAATAACTCACTAATACCATCTTTATTCATATCTTTAATAGCCACTAAGTTAGTACCCGTAAGGTAAGTATCTATCTTTTTACCGTTACTCATATAAGAACCAGTATGAATAGATTTAAACTTAATTACACTTCCAGTTTTAGAATCTAATATTAAAAAATATGTTGCAATTACTCTATTCTCTTCATCAACTTTGTTAATAAGAGCTGTTATATCATTTACTCCATCTTTATTAAAATCATTAGAACTAGATATAGAAAATAACCCATTATTATTCATATCATTTGGAATTATATATTCCCAAGTAGGTTCAATGTTTTCTAAGCTAGAATATTTTACAATTCTATAAGTAATACCATTAGATTCATAACTAACATATAATTCATCATTATTACTCTTTATTATCTTGGCATTTGCGTAACTATTATTATTAATCTTTATATCTTTATAATTATTATCTAATATTACACTAAAACCATTTACTTGTTCAATTAAGACTCCATCTTTAGTACTTTGTAAATATATATGATTTTTACTTTCAGAGCTTACTGAAGTTCCTAAAAATACTTTAGTTTCATTTAATTTCTTTCCTGTTTCTAATTCAAAAGTATTTAAATATAAATATCCTTCTTTTACTTCAATAGGCACTAAAATATTAGTATCTAAATATAAAGCTTCTACATTAACTAGTTTTATATTGGGTATCTCTATATCATATAGTATGTTTAATTTTTTTAAGTCTACAACTATTACACGAGGTTTAATTGAATAATCTTTATTTCTATCACTAGCATTTAAAAAAGCACTTACCACTAATTTATCATCGATAAACTTCATACTAAAATTATTAAAATACTCTGATATTTTACTTGTTGGATTTAAAGTCTTATAAGAAGCTATACCTTCATTTATATAATATTGATCTAATACTTCTTTATCAAACTTATATACTTCTAACTTATTTTTTAATTTACCTGTTTTGTAATCTAAAATATATACGGTTCCATCTTCTCCCATTGCGTATAAAGCATCATCAAAAAATTCTACTTGCCAAACATTTCTTTTTACGTCAAATAAAATATCATCTTTTTTTATTTTAATATTCTCTACTACTTTACTATTCCATAATACAATACCTGTATTACTATCTATTAATTTTACTTCCCCTAATTGATTTGATAATGCAATTTCCTCACTTAAATTATTATTAATATCTTTTACTTCAGTAACATCCCAAATGTTATCTGAATCTTTATACTTAAATAATTCTTTACCAGTAAAAACATCTAAAACATATAGTGAATAATCACTAATAACTACTATAGTATTCCCTACTTTTTCTATTTTATAAACAACAATGTTTTCAATAGTAGTTCTAGCATAAGGAACATAAGTCTTTTTCGAAAGTACTTTATTCCATATTATAGTATCATCTACTACACTTACCGCAACAATATTATATAAACCATTCTTTGAATTTACAGCATATACTATATCGTTATATTTATCTTTATTAATATCATCTACCATTACTACACTTACTGGTTTTTGATTAGTGGGTATATATTTATTACCTTCACTATTTTTTATATATATTCCGGTATTAGAAGATATAATTAAAGATTCTTTATTTTCTTTTCTATTTAGATTACCCATAAAAGATTTTTGAATAACAGCGCCATCTACTCCACTAGTATAATTATAAATACTCTTTTCTAAAGCTTTTACATTTATAATAAAAAACAATAATAAAATCAATAATATTTTTTTCACTTTTTCTCCTTTTTATCCTCTAATGTCTTTAATGTTGATTCAACAAGTTCTTTGCCATATATACTTTTTAACATTTCAGAAGTAGAAATTTCTCTTCCAATACCATTTTCTGGAATAATACATTTAAATATTATTTCCTGATCTATTTCACTTTTCTTTGAAAAATATATATTGGGATTATTTTCTTCTTTCCAATAATCAATTCCTCTTGTTCTAAGTGAATCCATCTTTTCATTAATAAACCTTCTAAATGTATCTAATTCAGTCTTATCTTTATTAGTCATTTCTATTGATGAAGGTATATTAAAACTTTTATTAGATACTTCAGAATATACTACATAATTTTTAAATCTATAATAAAACTTTAATAGATTTAATGTTTCGTAAACCTCTTCATAAAAGTCTCCTTTATCATATCTATCAAATCCAAAATCCAATTCTTTTTTCCAATAATCTAAATCTCTTTGTATTACTTCTCTATTTTCAACAATAGAATAAAGATGAGAATCTCCTTTTTTGTATTCAACAAATTTCATATCTTTTTCTAATAAAATAGTCTTTACAACATCATGTGAAGCATCATAATTAAGCATAGCCCTTTCAACCTTTAAAGGTTGAGCATTAATGTTTAAAGAATCTGTTGTTTCAAAAATACTCAATATATTATTTAAATATTTCTCTTGATCTTTTTCTGATGTAACATCTTTATTTAAATCAGATATTTGGTTTTCTAATAATATATAATAAGGTTTAAGTTCTGGATGCTCTTTAATTTTATCAAAATATGAATATATGTTTTTTAAAAATAATCTTTGTTCTAGAGCCGCAATATTAAGCATATTTTGATTATTTAATAAAGGTCTAGAATGTTTTATTGATAAATCAAGCATAATATTTAAATACTTAATAGCGTCTTCTTTATTAAATATCTTATCTCTATAATTAGTAATTTCTTCTATTTCATTATCTAATCCCAAACTTTTTAAATAGTCTAAATCTAATTTACCTTTTTCTTCTTCAAGTTTAGATAATAAAACTAAAAATGAATCTTCACTATCAAATCTTGACTTTATCTTCAAACTATTAAGTACATCATTTAAATCATCATATAATTCTTTTTTATTTAATTTTTCAAATTTAGACTCTAAGTCTTTAATTTTAGAACAACTTAATAATATTTTTCTTCTATTATTTTCAAAATTGTATACTAATAATCTCTTATATTCATCAATATTTTCTTCTTTAAAATCTTTATTATCTATTCTTTCTTTAAATCTTTCTTTATCACTAATTAATTCATCTATTAATCCATATGATTCTTCATTGGTTACTGTTTTTAAACTTTTTAATTCAGATATAAATTTCTCTAACTTTTTGTTTTCTAGTTCAATAAAAGTACTTCTATTAGATTTAATTAAATTTATATCATCAAGTTTATATAGATCACTTAAATTTCTATTTTCTTCTCCAAGAAAGACTACATTCCTATTTAATTCAAAAAGCTCAATAATGTATGGAACAATACTGGGATCTATTTTGTTATTACTAAAGAAATCATTCAATATTTCAAAGTATTCCATACATCCTCTTTTCTATTATACATAATACCATTTTATATAGATTTAATCAATAAAAAAAGGATTTAAAAATCCTTTAATTAATAGTATTATCTACCGTTTTGATTTCTATTTCCTTCTGTAGTTTCATCTTCTATTTCTGTTTCTTCTATCTCTGATTCAGAAGTATTATCACCAGAGTTTTTTACTTTATTTGCTTTTAATTCTGCTTTTTTATTTTCCCAAATTTCTTTTAGTTCTTCTTTGGATTGTTTAAATTCTTCACGTCTTGCCTCAACCGTATCTTTAATGTATTCTTGAATATCTTTTACACTCATTTCTACTAATTCTTCTTCTTTTAGTTCTGGATTTAATTCTATAGCTTTAGAAACTAATAACATCTTTCCATAACTTATTTCATAAGTATCAGCAGAAGTCTTCATTTCATCTGTTACTCCCCTTACCAAAAGAACCGCTTTATATTTTTTCGCAATTAAATGTGCTTCAATTCTCTCCTTAATTTTAGTTTCTAATTTTAGTCTTGTATCTTCAGATGTGTTCATAACTACAAGCTCTATATTGTTTTCTAACTTTCCAATTTCATTTGTTGAATCAATTATTTCTTGAGCAGCGTCTTCTATTGGTTTACCTATTAGCTCCATATCAGAGATTAAAACATCAGCATCTTCATTTAATGGATTTACTTCTTTAACTATGTTATTTGAGTCTACTCCTAACTCTACTTCTGGATTAATCTTTAATAAAACATAACTGTAATCCTCAGTATTTGGTTTAATAAATAATATATATCCTATTACTGATAACAATAATACTATTGCAACAATTGGTAATACTTTTTTCATTATATCACTCCTTCTATTTTTATTTTTACCACTTTTCGCAAAAAAATCAATGGCAGTGAATATATGATAAAATATATTTATGTAAACTAAGGAGGATAAATGAAGGTATGTATACTTGGAACTGGAGCTTATGGAATAGCACTTTCTCTTATGTTTTATAAGAATAAATGTGATATTACAATGTGGACAAAGTTTAAAGAAGAGAAGAAACTATTAGAAGATAAAAGAATGAATAATGATTTACTTAAGGGTGTTAAATTACCTAAAGAAATAAAGTTTACTAATGATTTAAAAGACGCAATTGAAGGAAAAGATATTATTGTTATTGCTCTTCCTGCTCAATATGTAGATGATATTGCTTTAGAGATATCTAAATATTATAAAAAGAAACAACATATTTGTATTGCAACTAAAGGTATAGAACAAGATACTTGTTTATTTATAGATGATGTAATAAGTAAGTATATTAAAACTAAGAATATAGCGGTTATCTCTGGTCCTTCTTTTGCAATTGATATAGTATCTAATTTCCCAATAGGATTATCATTGGGAACTAAGAGTAAAACTACAGAGAATATATTAAAAAAATATTTACAAAATGATAGTTTAAAGCTTAGAGTTACTGATGATTTAATTGGAGTTGAAATATGCGGATCCATAAAGAATGTTATTGCGATTGCATCGGGTATTTTAGACGGATTAGGCGCTAATGAGTCAACACAAGCTATGTTCATTACAGAATCATTACACGACATTAAAAGCCTAATAAAGGCTTTAGGAGGGCATCCTAATACTATACTAAGCTTCTCAGGATTTGGAGATCTATTATTAACATGTACAAGTACTAAAAGTAGGAATTTTACTTATGGAAGATTAATAGGTAAAAATACTAATAAGAGTATTATAGATGAATATATTAATACTCATACTATAGAAGGTTTATATACTTTAAAATCAATATATAAATTAATAAATAAGAAAAAAGTAGATATGCCTATAATAGACTTAATCTACGATATTATATTTAATAATAAAAAACCAAATATATTACTAAAATTTTTAATTGAAAAAGAATAATTATTTCTTATTAATTTTAGAAATATTATAAGAAAATATAAAACTAAATATTAATATTAAAATAGAAATAATACCCTCTAAATTAAATGTAATACCTGGATATATAGCGTATACAGATCCTATTACAAAACCAATTATAATACTATATGTACCACAATAATGTTTCTTTAATAAGTGATTTATTAATTTAATAAATATAAATACCCCAACTAATATTCCTAATACTAAAAAGAGTATATTTAAAAAGTTTTCATTAAATATCTTTAATGGATTTGTTAATAAATTTATAAAATACTCATATGTTCCAACTAACATAAGTAAGAAAGAACTACTTATACCAGGCACTATCTTACCTAATGAAAATATTATACCCGTAATAAACAAGAATATAAATGACTGAGTACCTGTTTTATTAGTAATCGATAGATTAATAATATCTTTTCCAAATATAAATAGTAATATAGATAAAACAAAAGAAATAGTAATTAATACATAATTTAATTTACCTTTTTCTTTTGTTTTTTGTATTAGTTTAGGAATACTACCCAATATTAATCCTATAAATAAGAAGTATATTTGATAATAACCTTTATCAAATAATAAGAATTTAATTAATTTACCAATCAAAAACATACCAATTAAAGCTCCTATTAATATGGGGAACAATAGTTTAATACTTTCTTTGGGCTTTTTAAACAAATTATTTAAGGAATATACTAACTTATCATATATATTTAATATAACCGCTATTAACACCAGGTAGTATTAATCCTATTCCTATAATTAATCCATATAGTATGTTTAATAACAGGTATTACTCCTATTCAAATGTTGCTTTTTGATCTATTGGTTGTATTTGAATATATGTATTTCCATCATTTACTATTATTTCTTTACCATCAGTATACTTATATACTGTTTGTTCTTGTCTTGATTTTTTTTCCCAAGTTATTGGTCTTGAATATCCATTAGTTATAAAATAACCAGTTCCAGTCCCAACATTATTTAAAGTAATTCTACCTTTATCAGAATTATCAGGATCAGGATATCCTTTAACATTAATAACTATAATATTCTTAGCAGTTAATTGTTTATTAGATTCAACATCTTTATGCATATTTCCATTTATAAATCTATTATATAAGCCTTCTTCAGCATTATATTCATATCTTACATTATAGCTTCCAGAATATTTTATATAAACTTTATTAGCTAAAATAGAATCTTTTTCAGCATTTATATTTAATGCTTCTACAGAATAATTTAATAAATTATCTTTATCAGTAGTCTTTCTATAACTCTTTCCTAATTGATTTATCTCACTTATACTTGTAAATACATCATGAGGAGATTTATGACCCCAAGAGTTCTTTCTTGTTGCGGGTACTACATTATTTATTCCAAATAATCCAATATCCCTTTGAGCTTGAGGACTCCATCCGTGATGAGCATATATTGCATCATTTTCCATTACATAAT
>CAZKBC010000030.1:0-10105 GCA_964551265.1 uncultured Muribaculaceae bacterium
ATGAATTTGCAATGGGTTCTACTAATGAAACTAGTTATTTTGGACCAGTATTAAATTCAATAGATAAAACAAAAGTACCTGGTGGATCATCTGGTGGAAGTGCTGTATCTGTTGCAAGAAGAATGGTGCCCATTTCACTTGGTTCTGATACAGGTGGGTCTATTAGACAACCAGCAGCATTTAATAACATAGTGGGTTTAAAACCTACCTATGGAAGAGTATCTAGATATGGATTAGTAGCGTTTGCTTCATCTTTAGATCAAATTGGACCAATTACTAAGAATGTAATGGATAATGCTTTACTATTAAACTGTATTTCCGCTATAGATAATAAGGATCTTACTAGTTTTGAAACTAATGAAGATTTTACTAAAGAAATAGGAAAAGATATAAGTGGTATGAAAATATGTATTCCTAATTTTTATGTTAGTGATAAAGTAGATATTGAAATAAGAAATAAAATAAAATCTATTGTTCTTTTTCTAAATAACAATAACGTTACAGTTGAATATGTTGATATTAAATATATAGAATTTGCTGTACCTTTATACCAAACTATTGCTCTAGCGGAAGCATCATCCAATTTAGCAAGATTTGATGGTATTAGATATGGATATAGAACTGATAAAAAAGTAAATAATATTGAAGATTTTTATAAGTATACAAGAGCTGAGGGTTTTGGAGAAGAAGTAAAAAGAAGAATTATGATAGGATCATATGTATTGAGTGGAAAAAATGTAGATATATATTATAGAAAAGCTATGTCTATTAGAAAAAAATTAAGTAATAATTTATATGATGTTTTTAAAGACTATGACTTAATAATAGGTCCTACTACTACAGGTTTTCCTTATGATTTGGGAACTAAGAAAAGTTCAAATGAAAGCTTTTTAGATGATATATTAACTATTCCAGTTAATATGGCGGGATTACCCGCAATGAGTTTGCCTGTTGGAGATAAAAGACCTATTGGACTTCAAATTATAGGTAATAAATTTGATGAAAAAACTATATATAAGTTAGCGTCTTTCATAGAAAAGAATTATAAGAGGGGGGAGTAAAATGAAGTATATACCTACAATAGGGATAGAAGTTCATTGTGAACTTAAAACCCAAAATAAAGCTTTTTCTAATTCTAAAAATACATATGGATTAACTGCTAATAGTGTTGTTAATGAAATAGACTTAGGATATCCAGGAACTTTGCCTACTTTAAATAAAGAAATATTTGATTTAGGAATAAAATGTGCTAAAGCATTAAATTGTAAGATAAATAAGAGTACATATTTTGATAGAAAAAACTACTTTTATCCAGATAACTCAAAGAATTATCAAATTACTCAAAAAAGTTATCCCATTGGTTATGATGGATATGTAGAAATAGATAAAAACAATAAAAAGAAGAAGATATTTATTGAAGAGATGCACTTAGAAGAAGATACTGCTAAAAGTTTTCATGAAAATAAGACTACACTATTAGATTTTAATAGAGCAGGTATTCCTTTAATAGAGATTGTATCAAAACCTAATATAGATAATGAGTATGAAGCTATTTCTTATGTTGAAAAACTAAGAGAGATTTTATCGTATTCAGATATTAGTGATGTTAAAATAGAAGAGGGTAGTTTAAGATGTGACGTTAATGTTTCTATTAGAAAAAATGAAACTGATCCTCTTGGAACTAAAGTTGAAATTAAGAATATTGGTTCAATAAATAGTATTAAATTAGCGATCATTAGTGAGTTAGAAAGACAAGAGAAGCTATTAGATTCTAATGAAATAATAACTGAACAAACTAGAAGATATGATGAAAAAAGTAATACAACTATATTGATGAGAACTAAGGAATCAAAAAATGATTATAGATATTTTGCAGAACCTGATATTCCTAAAGTAATAATATCTGATGAATGGATAGATTCTATAATTGTACCAACTTTACCAGATGAGATTAGAAATAGATATAGAAAATATGGTATTAGTGAAGTAGGAATTGGAGTATTAATATTATATAAGGATTTAAATAAGTTTTTAGATGAAACCATATCTTTGGGAGGAGATCCCGTAATAAGCGCTAACCTTTTAACTGGAGACATATTGTCTATAATAAATAAATCTAATATATCTATATATAATAGTAAAATTACCCCTAAATCTTTAAAATCATTAGTCGACAAATTAACAACTAATGAAATATCATCTAAAATGTCTAAAACTATAATACCTATCATGCTTGAAAATGATAAAGATATAGAGACTATTATCAAAGAAGAAGGTCTTATAAAAATATCAAATGTTGATGAATTAACTAATATAATTGATACTATAATAAATAATAATAAATCATTTATAGAAGAAAATATGAATAATACAATTAAGGTAGAAAAATACATTATAGGTCTATTAATGAAAGAAACTAAAGGTAATGCAGATCCAATAATATCAAATGAATTAATAAGTATTGAATTAAGAAAAAAATTGAATATATAGTGTCTTTGTAGTATAATTATAATAACTTGAGGTGGGAATATGATAGAATTTTTAAAAAAACATAAAGTTTATGTATATATATTAATTTTTATACTTGTACTATTATCAATGTTTATAGTACTAAAGAATTTTTTATACCCTGATGATTTAAAATCAATATATGGAAGTAGATTAAATGGTATTGAAGAAGTACAACTAAATAAGAATAGACAAGATGAAATAAAGACTATTTATGCTAATGAAGAAATGATTAGTTCAGTTGATATAGATATAAAAGGTAAGATAATAAACGTTATTATAAAAGGAAAAGAAGGATATACAATAGAAGTAGCCAAAAAAGCTATTGCAGATAATTTAAGTTTATTCAAAGAAAAAGAAAGAAATTTCTATGATATTCAGTTTTTTATATCTAATGAGCCATTAAATTATAATTTAATTGGCTATAAGAATAAAACTTCTGAATTAATAGTATGGAGCGAATATAGCGAGGTAATTGATGAAAACGAAAAAGAACAATAAAAGATTAGTATTATTTTTAGGAATAATACTTTTAATAGTAATTTTAGGTACAATATTATATTTAATATTTAATAAAGAAGAAGAAAATTATAATTTATCTTCAAATGAAAAGAAATGGATAGAAAATAATAAAAATAAAGTAATTGATATATCTATTACAAATAATATACCAATTTTTTCATTAGATGGAAAAGGAATTGTACTTACTTTTATTGATTATTTTGAACAATCTACATCTTTAGAATTTAATAAATCTACATGTTGTAGTGATACAAATGCAGAATACTCATTTAAGATAATTAATGAGTCAAAAGAACTTGCTGATAATCAATACTTGTTATATAAAGATAATTATGTATTACTAGGTAAATCTAAAGATATCATCTCTAATTTAAACCTACTAAGTGAAAGAAAGATAGGAGTATTAAGAGATAATTTAGATGAAATATCTAATTATTTAGAAACTGATACCACATTAACTTTTGTAGCATCTGAAGATTATTTTGGAATGTTATCTAAGTTTGAATCCGGTGAATTAGATTATATCGTTGTACCTAAAAATCAATATTTAGAAAAAATTATTACTAATGAATATTTCATAGTATATAATCTAAGTGCTTTAAATGATTCTTATGTTCTTGAGTTAAATGGTTCTAAAGAATTAAATTCAATTCTTACAAAGAAATTAAAAGAATGGTCAAACATCAATCTTAATAAAATGTTTATTAAAGAAATGAATGAATATTATTTTAAATTGAGTGAAATAGATGAAAAGAAAGCTTCTGATTTTAAGAGTAGGGTATATATTTATGGATATGTCGATAATCTACCTTATGATATAGAAAAAGGTAATGAACATCATGGAATAAATTCAGAGTTTATGAAGGGGTTTGAAGCTTTTTCTGGTGCTAAAATAAATTATAAAAGATATAAAGATATAGATTCATTAGAAGATGCATTTAATAAGAAAAATGTAGATATTATATTTAATTATTTTAACTTAGATGATTCTATAAATATGAATAATACTATACCAATATATTCAAGCAATTATGTAATCTTATCTCATATTAATAACAACGTTACAATAGATTCTTTTGCTTCTTTAAAAGGTAATACTATTTATACTATTAAAGATACTAAACTAGCTAATTACTTCAATAAAAATAGTGGGGCAGAAATAAAAACATATTCTAGAGTAAATAATATGTTAAAGAATAAAGAACCTTTAATTTTGTTAGATCTTAATTTATATAATTTTTATAAAAATTCAAAATTAAAAGACTATTATATTATTTATGAAGGTGTTGCAGATATAAAATATAATTTTGGAGTAAATAAAGACGAAATAAATGATACTTTCTCACAAATATTTGAGTTTTATTTAATGAACTCTAATCATAAAGGTGTTATTAATGAGGGTATGACTAAGCTGTTAAAATCAAATTTCTTAACAGAAATATCAGATACTCAATATATATTAGTTGCTTCTGTATTATTATTATCAATATTATTGTTATTAAAAAAAGGCAAAATGAAAAAGAATGTTAAAGAGGGTAATATTAAGTATATAGATTCATTAACTTCTTTAAAGAATAGAAATTATTTAATTGATAATATAGAAAAATGGGATGATACTAAACTATTACCAAAGACAGTTATTATTATAGATTTAAATAGATTAAAAGATGTAAATAATAATTTTGGATATAAAGAAGGTGATAGATTAATTAAAGCAGCTGCAAATATATTGATTAATAATCAAATAGAAAATAGCGATATTATAAGAACTGATGGTAATGAATTTATGGTTTATACTATAGGACATGAGAAGAATGCTATTGTTGATTATACAAAGAAATTACAAAAATTATTTAAAGATTTACCATATGAACACGGAGCTACTTTGGGTTACAGTATGATTAATGATGATATTAAAGAAGTTGAAGATGCTATTAATGATGCAACTTTAGATATGCTTACGAATAAGGAAAATAGAGAATTAGACGCATAGGGGTCTATATGAAAAGAATAAAGAAATATGTAAAAGAAATAGTTGATACATTAAATAAGCCTGTAGTAGCATTGTTACCAGGCCATCTTTCTTTTTCTATAGTCCTTTCATTCATACCAATGCTGTCTTTAATAGGTTTAATAGCTTTTAAATTATCTATTTCTATTACAACATTAAAAGAATTCTTAACAGATTTTTTTCCTGGCGAAACAGGAGAGATACTTACTAATTATTTAAATAGAGATTCTATATATTTTGATGGTGTTTTGTTTGCTTTTTTGGCGATATTAATATCATCTAATGGAATGTATTCATTAATAAGGATATCAAACTTATTATATGGTTTAGTAGAAGAGAAGTTTTTTTATGTAGTAAAGAACAGAATTAAATCTTTATTAATGGCATTTTTAATGATTTCACTTATTATATTTATGTTTATAGTACTTGGATGGGGTAATTCGATTATAATGTTGTTTTCTGAAATAGGAACTTTTGAACACTTTAATGAGTCCTTAGATTACTTTTATAAAATAATAAAATATCCATTATCATTTATAATAATATATTTCATAATTAAAATAATATATACTCTAGCTCCTAATGAAAAAATTAAGAGTAAGAGTGTTAATTGGGGATCAATATTTACTACTATATCATTAATAATAGTTACGGTTATATATTCTCTATACATTACTTTAACGCGTAGATATAATATTTTATATGGAGGATTATCCAACATATTTATATTGTTTGTATGGTTATATATAGTATCATTCGTATTTATTATAGGATTTATAATAAATGTAAATAATTCTAAGAAATTAAAAGAAAATAAAAGAGGAAAAGATGAAACTAAAGAAAATATTTAATAAAATTTTAAGTAAGTTAAAAAACTACAAAATATCAAAAGAAAAAATTAAAGATAATTATTTGTTTTTTCTTACTCTTTTTGGAGCTACTTTTAATGATTTATTACTTAGAACTTTTACTATAGGAAATTTTTTTGAATTAAAACCTTTCCTAGGAACTTTTGGTTTCTTATTATTTGTGTGTTCATTTGGTTTCTTATTAAAGGAAAAAAGAAGAAAGTTATTTTATGGAATAATAATATTTGTAACAGTTACAATAACTTTATCTAATAGTTTATATTATACTTTTTATTCTTCTTTTTTATCTGTATCATTAATTTCTACATCATTTCAAATATTAGATGTTGGAGATAGTATTACAGAAGTAATATTCGAAATAAAAGATATACTATATATATGGTTAATATTTGCTTATATATTTTTAAATCACAAGAATAAAAAGAAAACAATTTCTAAAAAGATAGATAAAGAAGATTTCTTTTCTTCTATTACATTATCAGGTTTCATTCTATTAATATTCTTCGTATCTCTTAGTGGTTTGGAATATGGAAGATTAATTAAACAATGGAATAGGGAATACATAGTAACAAAATTCGGTTCTTATATATACCAAACTAATGATATTATTAGAAGTATAGAACCAGAGATAAATACATTATTTGGATACGATAAAGGAATTCAAAACGTAAAAGAATTTTATGAAGAAAAAGGAGTAAAAGATACTAAAAACAAGTATACAAATATATTTGAAAATAAGAACGTAATAATGATTCACGCTGAGAGTATTCAAACTTTCTTAATGGATTTAAAATTTAATGATTTAGAAGTTACACCCAATTTAAATAAACTAGCTAAAGAAGGTATGTTTTTTAGTAATTTCTATCCTCAAGTTGGAGTAGGTACAAGTAGTGATACTGAGTTTACACTAGCAACTTCTCTTCTTCCTGTTAAGTCAGGAACTGTATTTATTAGTTATTGGGATAGAGAATATGTAGCGATGCCTCAATTATTAAAGAATAAAGGTTATTATACTTTTAGTATGCATGGTAATAATGGGGCGTTTTGGAATAGGACAGTAATGCATGAAAAATTGGGCTATAATAAGTTTTTTCATAAAACATCCTATGAGATAGATGAAGAAATAGGACTAGGTTTGTCTGATAGATCATTCTTTAGACAATCAATTCCTATAATAAAAGATATAAGTGAAAAAAATGATAAGTTTTTTGCAACTTTAATCATGTTATCTAATCATACCCCTTTTTCTGAAATAGAAAAATATGGAGATTTTGATGTTTCTATGAATACAAATATTGTTAATGAAGAAGGAATAGAAGAACAAGTAAATAGACCATATATGGAAGGAACTACTTTAGGCAATTATATAAAATCTTCTCACTACGCTGATGTTACAATTGGAGAATTCTTAAGTAACTTAGACTCTGAAGGTTTATTAAATAATACAGTAGTAGTAATATATGGAGATCACGATTCGAGATTAACTAAAAAAGAATATAATAGGTTATATAATTATGATGCTACAACAGATACTATTTTAGATGAAGAAGACCCAAATTATAAAAAGTTTGATTATTATTCTTATGAATTAAATAGAAAAGTACCTTTAATAATATGGACAAAAGATCAGAAATTCAAAGTAAAAGAAGAAAAAGTAATGGGAATGATCGATGTTCTTCCAACACTTGGGAATATGCTTGGTATTAAAAGCGATTATGCTTTAGGCGTAGATATATTTAATGAAGATGAGAATTGTGTTATATTTTCTAATGGTAATTGGTTAACTAATAAGGTGTATTATAATAGTCAAAAGCAAGAATTCTTACCTTTAACTACTGATATATTACCAATAGACTATATAGAAAAATATGCAGTAAAAACAGAAAAATATATGTCTATTTCAAATGATTTAATATTATATGATTACATTAAATATAAAAATAATGTTGGAAAAGTTAATGAGGTATTAAAATGAAGAAGCTTAAGATTATAGAAAAAATTAATATATTATTTATTTTAATAGTATTAGTTCTTATAGTTATATTCTCTTTAATAAGTTTCTTAAATAGTAAGAAAGTAGAAAAAGAATCCGAAATAGAAAAAACAACTACAAAGTTTAATTACAATTTATACAAAGAAGATACTGAGATATATAAAGAAGAATTTAATAATCTAGTAAAAATATTAGATGAAGATAATATAGATTATGAAAAATACGCAATTAGTGTTTCAAAGTTATTTATTATAGATTTTTATACACTATTTAATAAGAAATCATCATATGATGTTGGAGGAATACAATTTATTCATTCAGATTTAAAGGATAACTTTGTTTTAAACGCATCAAACACTGTCTATAAATACATATCAAATATAAAAGATGAAAAACCTAAAGTAAAAAATATTTCTGTAACCAGTGTAGAAGAAACTGAGTATGAATATAATAAAATAAAATATGAAGGATATAATATATCCTTAGCATGGGAATATGAAAAAGATTTAGGTTATGAATCAAAAGCTAATTTAATATTAATAAAAGATAATGAACAGTTATTAATAGTTGAAAAAAAGGAATTATAATTCCTTTTCTTTTTCGTAAAATATTATTTTTATTTCACTTACATCACTAATGTTTTTACCAGCTACTACACTTTGACTATGTAATTTTCCGGCTTTTTCAAGATCATAATCTGCATCATCTTTTTTTATAATTTCGATTAATATATTTATATCTTCCTTTATTTTATTCTTCCAATTATTTGCTTCTTCAATACTATATGTATTAAAGTCTGGTATCTTTGATAAATCTTCTTCTAATGTTTTAGGAGTATATTTGCCAACAGTTATTTCTAAATCTTTATTTATGTTAGATACTATATATCCAAAAGGAATGCTTTGACTAACAACTAAGTCATTTTCTTTTTCTAAACTAACATCAACATATTTTATAACTATTTTAATATTATTCGATTTACCCCAATTATTAACATATTCTATATTCTTATCTTTAAAGTTCGGTAATAAGTTTACTATTTGTTCATTCTTGTATGGTCCTTTTCCTATAACAACTTTTTCATATGGTTTATTAATAGAGAAGTGTATTTCTTTTATTAAAGTAGGATCTTCTTTCTCTAGATTAACATTCATTGCTTTAACTATATCTTGTAAACTTTGTCTATTATAATAATAATTATATAGTTGCATCTTAAATGAATCATCCCATATTAATGTATCGTATCCAAGAAGATATAAAGAGTCAAAAGCTAATGTTGAATTATTCAATAACATCTTTTTTGCAATGTTATATAAAGATAATATTTGATTAGTGTTAATATTAGTCTCTATACTTTCGCTCATTAAATCAAGTAATGCATATAAATCATCCAATTTATTAATATTTTTAACACTATTTAAAATTCCATTAATAATCATTTGTTGATTTTGACCTCTTTCAAGATCATCTCTAGAACCTTCTTTATATGATGGACAATAATTTGCCATTTGACGCCCTATATCAGATCCATCATTGGGTTTATGTCTATTTCTTGCTAACGCTAAAGCTTGTTCCCCGTTAATTTTCCTATATCCTTTTTCTAAATATATGGTATTCTTTCCCCAATTTCTATCGCTATCTTGTTCGCATAAACTATATGGAACATCAACATATATTCCTTCTAAATTATCTACTAATTTCACTAAACCTTTAAAGTTTATCTTTGCGTAATAATCTATATTTACTTTAGTAAAGTTTTCGATAGTATCTATCATACATTCTTCACCATACCAAGCAGCATGGGTGATTTTATTTTCTCTTTTGTTTTTAAAACATGTTATTGGTACATAGGTATCTCTTGGTATACTAAGCATAGTTGCATTTAATGTATTTGGATTAAATGTTATTAGCATTAAAGCATCTCCATTAAATGCTGAACCACTTTTAATACTATCTAAAGTAGAATCAACGCCCATCAACAATATAGTAAATGGTTCACTTATCTCTTGCTTAGTGTTTTCTTTATTCTTAATAACCTTATCTTTTGAAGCTAATACTAAAGTTTCTTCTTTGATGTTTGAATAACCATTATAAGAAAATAATATGTAATAATTTGATGATGCGAATATGGCATCTATCTTTTTTGGGTACAGATCCGATACTAAATCAGCCAAATTTTCATATTCTATTATTTCGTTATTA